>QMMB01000039.1 GCA_003647035.1 Deltaproteobacteria bacterium
CCGTGGCCCCCCGCTTCGACTACGCCATTCCTGCTCGCCTCGGGAACCTCGAGATGGACCACGACCGGACGCCCGCTACAACTGAGGCGCGCCGCACGCCGGAAGAGCTCGGGGAGACGCTCAAAGGAAGGCACCGCGCCGCTCCATTTGGTCATGGCACGGGTCACCCCGGTCTGGTCGAAGTACTGATAGGTGCCGCCGCGATCCGGATAAGCAATGGGCGTCCGCCGGCACGAGGTGACCAGCAAGACCCGGTTGCCCTCTCCATTCTCGACGGCAACGCCCGGCAGAATGTTGGCGACGCCCGGCCCGTTGGATGCCATGCAAACCCCAAGCTTGCCGGTCAGCCTCGCGTACGCGCCTGCCATGTGGGCGGCGCTCGTTTCATGCCGCGGCGTAATCAGTCGAATGCCATGCTTCTCGAAGCTTGCGAAGAAGCCCATGTACGTGCCGTCGACAATCCCGAACACGACTTCGACGCCCTCGGCGGCCAACATCTGTGCGAGCGCGTCTCCTCCAACGACCTGGGTCATGGCGATCCTTTCTGCGTCCGAGTGGCCGCTGAGGCGTCACTGTACGCCCCCGCTTTCCGGAGCCGAACGCGAAACATTTGCGCCTGAAAAACCTACGAATTCACCTTCGTGGCCGCGCTACGGTCGCCTGCCGGCGGAGGCTGCCAGTGAGCGATCCTTGTCGGCGCCCTGCGGGTCGAGGCAGATGAACGACGGCACCCCATCCTCGATCGCGTATGCCGGCAAGTTGGAAGAGCTCGAACAGACCTTCCCGTCCTTCGTGAACACCAGATCGCGCAGCCAGGTGACGCGCGTTGGGTTCGGGTAGCTGATGAACCGCTCTTCTTTCGGAATGAAGCGCAAGATGCTGTCCGACATGTTGGAGGTCATCCAGACGTCTCCGGTCTGCGGGTGGACGTTGAGCGCGTACGGTGTCTCGTACTCGTCCGGCGAGAGGGTTGGCAGTGTGTACGTCTTGAACTCTTTGGTGGCGGGGTCGAAACGCAACAAGGCGCTTTCGTCGAACGAAGGAATCCAGAGGATGCCGTCTGCGTCGAATCGGGGACGCCTCGGTCCCGCGAGCGGCGTTTCATATTCCGTGATCTTCAGAGTTTCGGGATCGATGTGACCGATGATGTTCGCGTAGAGCTTGGCGTACCAGACACCCCCATCCTTGGGATGGATGTCGAGCCCGTACGGCATGTTGAAGAGGTCGTCGTACTCGATGCCGTTCAGCATCTTGTGCGCCGAGAGATCGATGTGCTTGTCCTCGCGTGGCGACCGAGCCGAGTACTTCAGGAGCATCGGAAAGAAGGTGTCCGCAACCCAGCGCCAAAACCCGTTGTGCGGGAGCTGGATGAGCGTAAAGCTCTCCGTTTGTGGATCGAAACGCCCCACCTGATTCGACACCGCGAGCGTGAACCACACGATCCCCTGCGGATCCACGCGAATGGTGTGCGGATACAACGCATCCTCGCCGATCTCGTACAGCCGGAAGGCCTTGGTGTCCGGATGAAAGGACATGAGCGTCGAGGACAAGGCATTGGTGATCCAGAAACGACCGTCCTTGGCTTGCGCCATGCTGTGCGGCCCGTGCTGCCCGGTGAAGATGCCAATCGGAAGCGCAGCACCCGCGAAGAGGCCGCCCACGGGAAGGTCCGACTCCGGTAACGGGTATTTCTCGATGTCGTTGGTTTCCGGGTCGAGCACCCAAACGACGTCGTGCCCCTCGTCCGTGCCGTAGAGCTTGCCGTCTTCGCCCACGTCCGTGTCGTGAATGAACGACATCCCATCGCCCACGAGCCATTCTTCGATCTTCGCGTGCGCAAGCTCCGGGCTAGCGTCATGCGTCTGCACGACGTCGATTGGCTCACCGTCGAAACCCGCCGCGAGCACTTCGCTAAATCGCTCGACCTGCTCGTCTGTGACAAGCGCCATGTAGCCTTCCATCTTCTGAATCGACTTGGTCCACGACTCGACGTTCCGCTTTCCGCGCGTGAGCGGGTTACCAACCTGATGGCAGTAATTGCATTGAGCGATGAACGGTGAACGCTCCTCGACATCGTTCCAAGGGAGTGAAGTCAGATGCGCGGAAGCCGTCAGTGCGTTGGAACGGGCGATGTCCGATTCAAACGATGTGACCGTGAGGTCCACCGTACGAACGTCCGTACCCACCACCGATATCTTCTGAGTCTGGTCCGCGAAGCTCGACGCGCGCGCGCGGATCGTGAGCTCGCCCTCGTAATCGACGACGATGAGGTACTGGCCCTCGGCGTTGGTGAATACCGTCTGTTTGCGCATTCGGTTGGCGCTAAAGACCGTGACCATGGCGCCGTTCACCGGCTGACCGGCGGAGGTCTCGACCACACCGTCCAGCGTCGCCGCACTCGCCGAGAACGAAGGCCCCAGCACGCTCAGAACGATGCCCAACGTCGTAGTGGCCGCCTTGCTCCGGCTTGCAATAGTCGTAGCCATGAAATTCTCCTGGATCTTCGTATGCCTGTTCGCCCTCAGCGCTGGCCAGAGTGGCACGACCGCGCCTGAGGGGGAAGAGCAAGGGCCATCCAGGCAAGTTCGACACAGCGACGATGAACTACACGGGATGGACTTCGGACGGCCGCATGTTCGACAGCACAGAACGGCAAGGCCAGTCGATGGTCGAGGGAGAGCGCAGGCTCATTGGGAACCTTGCCTATCAGGGCGCGCCTTATCGGCCTGCCGGCATGCTTGTGGTCGATGTCACGCCGCCCGTGCAGGCGTTCCCGTCCAAACGATCGAACCCGATCTCGCAGCGACCAATTCGTTCCACGTTCTCATCCGGTTGGCAGAAATCACCCTCTTCGGCTCCTTCGCCGGTGCAGCTCGGCCAGATGAGCTGGCACCCACCGGTGAGGCATGCGCTGAGCCCGGTGTCCGATACGCAGACGGCGCCGTCGGGAGTGGCTCGTACACGCACACCAGTTCGATGCACTGGCCGTCCGTTCAGGGCTCCTCGTCGTCCCAGTCCGAGGTGAATAATTACGTATGGACTTTGCCGCGGATTGACGCCCTTTTAGGGCTAGTGGACCCGACCGGATCAGCGCTGATCGACTTTGCGGAGGCCGCGTACGACCTGGAGCTCGAGCCGCGCGATTGGTTACCCAAGTTGCTCGAAGCTGGAGCGCCCGTGTTCGATCACGGTCTCGGCGTCTTTGCGGTCACCTGCACGCGTCCGCCGCAAGGCGCGTCGCTCGTCATCGACGGGATGCACGTGTTGTCGGGTCCGGACGATTTGGTGGAACGTGTAATGCGTTTGCAGCAGGAGATGCCTCCAAGCCTCTTGTGGCTCTTGAGCCGTCCTACGATAGCCAAGACCCTGAGCGAAGCCGCGGACGACAATCTAGAAGCCTTCAAGCTCGTCATGCGCCATTTCGACTTCGCGAAGGATGGCTTGGGTATGTCTTCGTTCGACCCCAACGGGCGCGGCGTCTATCTCCTCGCTCCGCTACCCAAGGTGACAACCCTTTCGGACAAGTCCCGCGAGCGCTGGCAGATGCTTGCAGCGCATTTCGGGGCCGGGCATCGCTTGAGGCGCGCGCTCCGCGAGACAAGATCCAAACCCGCGACGGACCTTCCCCATGGCGCCGAAGTGGTGATCGACCCGACGACTTTTCGCGTGACCGAAGCGCAGGGACAGGCCAAGTCACGAGACGCCCGCAACGCCCTACGCGAGGCCGCGGTGCAAGTCGACCTCGCCCGTGGCCGAATGCGAGAGAGCGACCCGGAAAAAGCGTTGGAGCTTTGGAAAGCCCTCGTGCGCGGCCGATGGTCGACGGTGGACTGGTTCGACTCCGATGGTCGGCGTTACGTGCTCGGGCTACCGAACGCGCCCGGCGTGGACGATCCGCGCGGGCTCACCGAACGTGAGATGCAGATAGTGGCGCTTGTCCTTTGCGGACAAACCAACACCATGATTGGGTACCAACTCGGGCTATCCAAGGGGCGCATCTCGACGTTGCTGAGATCCGCGATGCGTAAGGTCGGTGTCCCAACACGAGCTCAGCTCATTGCCAAGTACCACACCTTGGGCGCGTACGAAGACGGGTGAGCTTTGGCGGCGTGTCTACGGGCCGGTCTCCCCCTCGGTGATCACGATGCCGACCTCGCCGAGGCCCCGGCCGCGCACCACGACGTGATCACCCGGATTCAAGAAACGGGAGGTGTCGCCGCTTAGTTTGGCAGCGAGCTTCTTGAAGCGGCTCAGGCCGACCAGACGACTGAGGCGCGCCAGCCAGCGCGGGGTGTTCATCGCGACTCCCCCCGGCGTCCCCGTAAGGACGATCGTCCCCTTGGGCAAAGCGGTGTCGGAGTACTTGTCCACAATGAACCGCAGCATCTGCACCGGCGTGTAGATCAGGTTCGCGGTCGACTGCTTTTGTCGAAGCTCACCATTGACGGTCGTTTCGATGACGACACAGGGGATTCCGTCGCGCTTGGTTTCGTTCGGCACCCACGCGCGATCCGCGACCGGCATGAACCCAGCGAAGCTCTTGGATGCGCCCCAAAACTCGAAGCGAGTGGGTTGACCCTCTCCGAGGATGGCTAGCGTTCGTGCCGACACGTCGTTGCCGATGAAGAAACCCAGTCGGGGGGCGAACTCAGCGTCACCGAGGGAGGTGCGGTCGATGTCGTCGAGCAGCACGAATCCCATCTCCACTTCGTAGTCGAGCAGGGCAGGCAGCGCGTCGTGCTCTTGACGAAGGACCGTCCCGAGACCTGGCTCGAGACGGTCCGCCGCCGCGACGAGCTCGGCTGTCCCCGGCACGGCGACCTCGGCCCCGGTTCTCACCAAGGCGCTCGGCTGCTTGCGAAAGATCGGTGGAGGCGCCTCCGGGTCGAACTTGGATGCGGTTTCTTCGATGTGTGATGCGTAGGAGAGCCCAACACCAAACGCCTGCGGAGGAGTACCGAGCGGCACGTAGGAGCCCTCCGCGATGTCGTAGCAGTGGAAGCGCGCGGGCCGTGGCTTGTGTGCCAAGGGCCGGAAGAGGTAGTAGCCGAGCGCCACCAGACCGAGGAGCAAAACGATGGCGATGAGGGCAGCGAGCTTGATCATGGAACGTATTGCCTCCGGCAGCCTTGTAGCAGGGATCGCCGGGAGGGAGCCGGGGAGGCCGGCCGGAGCCTGCGTCTTTTTTGCCCGTTTCGACCGAGCCCGCTTACCACTTGGCGCAGGTCGCAATGTCATTCAACAGGCCCTTCCTGAGATCTCTGTTCGTATGGACCCTGAGCGTATTGCTCGTGAGCTGCTCCATCACGCGAGCGAAGTGGCGCATCAAGACGGACACGGGCATGGCCAGCGGGAAGTCGGCCTACCTGGAGGCTCCGCTCGCCAGGTCCGAGCCGGAGCGCCCGCCCAACATCATCGTCCTGCTGGCTGACGACCTGGGCAAATACGAAGTGTCGGCGTACGGCGCCGACCATATCTCCACGCCGAACATCGACCGGATCGGCGCCGAGGGCGTGATCTTTCAAGAAGGCTACGTCACGTCGCCTACTTGTGCGCCCTCGCGCGCGGGAATCATGACGGGGCGAGTCCAAAATCGTTACGGCTTCGAGACCCAAATCATGGAGGTCTACCCGACCAACTGGGTCGAATACATCTCCGGCCGATGGATCGTCGACACCGGCGAGTTCGTCGTGAAGGCCAAGCCGTCATTCCCGGCCGAGTGGCAGGCTCACAAGCAGGGCGTGCCGCCTTCCGAGATCATGCTCTCCGAGATCCTCAAGAAGTACGGCTATGCGACCGGCTTGGTCGGCAAGTGGCACCTTGGTGCGTCGCGTAAACAGGTGCCGCTCGAACGAGGCTTCGACTATCAGTTCGGCTTCGACGGCGCGTCGACCCTCTACACACCGGAGCGAAACTGGCCGCACATCATCAACCACGAGCACCACTCGTTCAGCGCGCAGTACCAGTGGGACATGGGGCGGCGCGAAGCGGCCGCGATCATTCACAACGGCAAGGTGGTTCGCGAGGAGGCGTACCTTACCTACGCGTTCAGGGATCGCATGAAGGAGTACATTCTGGAGCATCGGGACGAGCCCTTCTTTCTCTACGCGGCGTTCAACGCGCCTCACGTCCCGTTCCAAGCGCCCGTCGACTACTACTGCCAGTACGGCTACGTCGAGGACGACAACAAGCGGGTGTACTACTCGATGATCTCCGCCCTCGACGACGCGATCGGCGAGGTCCACCAGACCATCAAGGACGCCGGCATCGAAGAGAACACGCTGATCTTCTTGTTGAGCGACAACGGCGGTGCGTCGTACACCCACGCCACCGACAACGGGCCGCTCAAAGGGGGGAAGCTCACCCAATTCGAGGGTGGCATCAACGTCCCCTTCATGATGAAGTGGAAGGGCAAGATCCCTGCCGGGATGCGGTACGAGCATCCGGTATCGTCGACGGACATCTTCGCTACGTCCGTAGCGGCCGCGGGCGGCGTGCTCCCAAGCGACCGTGAGTACGACGGTGTCGACCTGATGCCGTACCTCACCGGCGATGACGAGGGTCTGCCTCATGAACGACTCTTCTGGCGCGCGGACCACATCTGGGCGATTCGCGACCGCAACTACAAGCTCATCCTCAGCACCCGCGACGGCTGGGCCGAGCTCTACGACCTCGAGATAGACAAGTCCGAGCAGATCAATCTCAAGGCGCAGATGCCCGAGCTTTACGAGAAGCTCCAGCAGCAGCACGAGCAGTGGCAGAAGGAGAAGCTCCTCAAGAAGCCGATGTGGCCCCGAATCATGGACAAGAAGTTCGTCCTCGACGGTCAGGAATATCTGTTCCCGGCGTGAGCATGAAGAAGTGCCTCTTCATATCGCTGTTTGTGTTGGCCCCGATCATGTTCTTTGCGGCGCCTTCGAGCAGCGCTGCTCAGCAGCCGAAGATGGACATCAAGGTGTTCGTGGGAGGCAGCGCAACCACGTTCGTGTCCATGTTGGAAACCGGCCGCGAACGCGACACATTCGCCGGTTGGCAAATCGGCTTTGGCCCACGAATTCGGCGAAAGAAGGCGTTCATAGAGATTCTGTTCTCTTTCAACCGTTGGGCATTCGCCTTAAGCGATCCCGCCATCGGACCGTTCTCGGGGCAGGTCAAATCCTTCAAGCTACCATTCAACATGGGATACATTCCCTACAAGAACTCGTACTTCAAGTTGTTCCTCTACGCCGGGTACGTGAACCACTTCAACACGAAGATTATCGTCAAGGTGCCGGGCGCGCCCACCCTCAACCTCCGGCCCAAAGAAGTAGATTTCGCGGTCTACCAAGCGATCGCCCGCTTCGGCGTAAACTTCGACCTCGCGATGTTCAACTTGGACTTCAACTACTCGATCAGTCTGAACAGCGCGACGAAGACGTCATTTAGGACCGGCTACCACCAGCTTCAGCTCAACCTGGCGTATCTCTTCTGACGCCACGCGGTCCTGCGCTAGGATCGCCCATATGGATCGGCGGAGCCTTCTCAAGATTGCACTCGCGGCGGCGTTAGCCAGCGTGGTCGCCTGGGTCTATGTGAGCGGGGCGTATGAGCAATTCGACCCGGCCACGATGCGTGTGTGGTTTCGTGACGCGGGGGCGTGGGGCGGCCTGCTATTCATCATCGCATACTCGTGCCTGCAACCCTTCGGCGTAAACGGGCTGGTCTTTCTCCTCAGCGCACCCCTGATCTGGAGTCCCACCGAAGCGTTCTTGCTCAACTGGGCTGGCACCGTGGGGACGGGTATTTTTTCGTTTGCTGGTGCGCGCTTCGTGGCACGGGATTGGATTCAGCATCGGTTGCCGCAGCGCGTACGTCGTTTCGACGATCGGCTTCGCACGCACGGGTTGCGCACCGTGTTTTTCCTACGCCTCATCTTTTACACCACGCCCACCATCCAATGGGCGCTCGGCGTATCCCGCGTTTCGCTCGGCCCGTTCCTCACCGGCACCGTCCTCGGCGTCGCCCCGTTCACCCTGATGACGACCTTGATCGGTGTGCGTGTCGCGGCCTGGCTCGAGAAGCACCCGGTAGCCGCATGGCCGTGGGACCAGCTGTGGCCGGCCCTCATCGCGGCCGCGGTAGCCATTGCGACGATAGGGGTTTTCGTGGTTCGAAAGTGGAGAGCCACAGCCGTGGATTGAGGAGCGACAGCGTCATTGCTGGGTTGGCTCTTTCCTCGCTGGGTCGGAAGCGGTAACCTCCGCGGGTGGAGAAGTTGCCAGCGCCCGATCTTCCCGCTTGGATCGCGAAGGAAGTCCCGTTTACCCGTTATCGCGTCGCCGTAGGCGACGGGCTGCACATGCATGTCATGGAAACCGGTCGCGGCAGGCCCGTGTTGATGGTGCACGGCAATCCCACCTGGGGCTTTCTTTATCGAAAAGTGGCGATGTGCCTGCAAGGGCAGGGGCTTCGCTTGATCATGCCCGATCTGATCGGCTTTGGCTTCAGTGACAAACCACGCGATTTTTCGGTGCACAGCATTCGCAATCACAGCAAGTGGCTCGGTTCACTCATCGATCAACTCGATCTGCGTGCCGTGACCTTGGTCTGCCAGGATTGGGGCGGAGCGATTGGCGTGCACCCATTCACCACCCGGCAGGATCGCCTCGGGGCCATGGTCGTCCTCAACACCGTTCTCGATGCGCCTTCGCCGGGTTTCAAGCCAACCGCGTTCCATCGGTTCTCCCACATGCCGTTGGTCAGCGACTTCATGTTTCGTGTCTTGCCGCTGCCGCAGGCGGCCCTGCATCTTGCCCAGGGCGACCAGTCCACTATTCGTGGCAATGTTGCTCGCGCCTATCGCTACCCTTTTCGGCATATTCGCGACCGGGTGGCGCCGCTTGCGACCGCTCGCATGGCGGTCGATCGAATGGGCCATCCCTCCATCCCGGCGCTCGAAGAGTGCGCCGACTTCGTCCGCGGCTTCAACGGCCCCAGGGCGATGGTTTGGGGTCGCCGCGATCCCATCCTTGCCCGTGCCCTCAAGCGCACCAAAGCCCTTCTAGGAGATCCCCCTGTCACCGAAACTCAAGCAGGCCACTTCCTGCAAGAAGAAGTGCCCGACGAGATCGCCGCCGCCGTCCTGGATGTGTGCATACAGCTAAGCCGCGCTTCGGCGCAGCCCGCGAAGAAGCAAGCGTAGCGACGCTTGAAATCGCTCTTCCTGCGCGACCCTCGAGGGGATCGTGCCGCCGAGCCAGGTCACCAACCCGAAGTAGTGCGTGCTGAAGACCTGTTGCGCAGCATCCATCGGCTCGATTGACGGGTCGAGCTCTCCGCGCCGTTGCGCTTTTCTCACGAGGCCCGCGATTCGCTTTACGAGGTCGAACGTCCAAGCCGCTGACTCCGCCCGGCGCTCCCCATCGGTGAACAGCAGCTCCTTGATGAAGACCCGGGCCAGTCGTCGCTCGTTGGCGTAGCACTGAGTGAGCGACGCAAACACGTGCGTTAACTCTCCTTCGAGCGTCGACGAGGGCATCATGTCGAACGCTCGACTCAAGGTAGTGTCGAGCTCGCGTTGCATCAAATGGATCAGTAAGCCGCGCTTCTCCGGAAAGTAGTTGAAGAGCGTGCCTGCCGCGATGTCTGCCGCCTCCGCGATCTCGCGCGTCGATGTGGCCTCGTAGCCGCGGGTTCTGAAGAGGTGCCAGCCGGCGTCTTCGATCCGGCGTAGCGTTTCGGTCTTGCGGCGTGCGCGACGTCCCATGCGTTCCACGGAGCGACTCTCCTGCCGGTCGCGCTGGGCTCCAAGTTTTCCGCATCGGGGCAAACGTTTGGCAGCTCACCGAATGGCGGGATCGCACGCCCAAAACCGCCGGTCACTCTATGAACTGCGAAGGGCCCATGATACTTCCACCTACCTTGTCCGATGACTCCCCTGAAAGCATACAAGGCCCTAATTGTAACCCTTTTGGGCATAACCCTTGGTTGCGGTGATCCGTCCGACGCCGCCGAGTGGGGAGACGAAGTTGGGGTCGTTGGCGAAAAGGTCGTGGGCGGCTGGGCAGCGACCACCGATCAGATCTTCGCGACCGTCGAGATCCGGCGCACCGGTGCGGGGTCGGGCTTCTGTTCGGGAACGTTGATCTCGCCCTCGCTGGTGGTCACCGCAGCCCACTGCGCAGTGGTCGAGCCCGAAGAGGGCGTGACCCGCCCCGCGGCCCCGAGCTCGCTCCAAGTGGTCGGCGGTCACCTGGCAAGTCGTGCCGTCACTTCGTCGATGATTCGTTCGGTCTTCCGGGTACATGTCCATGAAGGGTACGACCACGACTTCATCATGGGTCGAAGCCGCAGTGGGGCAGGCCAAGGCGGCATCGGGTCGCCCCACGACATCGCTCTGTTATTCCTGACGGTCCCCTTCGAAGAGCTGCCCAACGCGCCGATGCTCGCTGCGGACCACGCCGCAGAGCTTCTTCGTCACGGTGACGTTGGGTTCGTCGCCGGCTACGGGGTGTACGATCTCGAGGACCGTCTGACCGGAGAGCTCTACATCTCCGATGCGGTCATCGACATACTCGGGGAGCAGGAGCTCATGACACGCCGAGCCGATCAACTCGGCGACTCCTGTTATGGAGACTCGGGAGGCCCCTTGTACGTGCCGACTGAGGACGGGGAGTTTCTCGTGGGCTTGGTGTCGCGCGGCCGTTCCGACGTGAAGCGCGATTGCGGCGACGGTGGCGTGTATACGTTGCTATCAGCGTATCTTCCCTGGATTGTGGAGGCCGCGGGCAGCCGGTTTGACCCAAAGCCAGTGCCCGGCGGCGACGTGTCGTTTCTTGCGGAGGGCGCTGATCCCGTGAATCTCCCCAAGGGAGGCGCACTCCATCGGGCCGGCTCTTGTGCGGCGTCGTCGTCGAGCTCGGGTGAGCGTCCACCGGGTGTAGCTGTTGCGCTCTTGCTGGGCTTCGTTTTGCTCCGGCTATTTCGGCGGCGATTGTCACACCTCTAGTGGTGGCCTAGGCTGCGCGCACTCATGAAGCTGCAGCCGCAAGGATCACAAACGCGACTCACCAAGATCGTCTGTACGATCGGTCCCGCGACGAGCTCGTGGGACGGGCTCGCCGCGTTGGCTCAGGCAGGCATGAACGTCGCCAGGCTCAACATGTCCCACGGCGATCATGCTTGGCACCTGCAGGTCATCCGCAATCTCAAGAGCCTCAGCAAGAAGCTCCCGCACCCGGTCTCCATCTTGATGGACCTCCAGGGTCCTGAAATCCGCACCGGCGAGCTTGCCCAGAGCCTGGATCTCAAAGCCGGGGACGTTTTCTATTTCACCGTCTTGGCGGACGACGCGGAGGAGCGAAGCGTCCACGTCAACTATCGAGACCTCGTCAACGATCTACGAGTCGGTGAGCGGGTCACGGTCGACAACGGACTCATCAATCTCGAGGTTCTCGAGGTGTCGGAGCACCGCCTCAAGTGCAAGGTGTTGGATGGCGGAACGCTCGGCTCGCGCAAGCACGTCAACCTGCCCGGCGTTCGCGTAAACTTGCCCTCAATCACCGCGAAAGACCGCGAGGACATCGCGTTCGCCATCGAGCAAGACCTCGACTTCATTGCGCTGTCGTTCGTTCGGGGCGTCGAAGACGTTCTCGAAGTGCGGGAGATCATCAACGCGGCCGGTGGGCACCAGCGCCTCATCGCGAAAATTGAAAACCAAGAAGGTGTCGATAATTTCGATGCGATTCTCGAGGAGTCGGACGGCATCATGGTGGCGCGCGGCGACCTCGGCGTCGAAGTCGCATTCGAGGAGCTGCCCGTGCTTCAGCGCGACATGATTCGTGGCTGTGCCATCGCTGGCAAGCCAATCATCGTTGCGACGCACTTGCTCGAATCGATGATCGACAATCCTCAGCCGACGCGTGCCGAGGTGACTGACGTGGCGAACGCCGTGTACGAGCAGGCCGATGCCATCATGTTGAGCGGCGAGACGGCGGCGGGGAAGTATCCGGTGCGTTGTGTCGAGGTGCTCGATACCATCGCCCGACGGATCGAGACGGTGCCCGGGCTCGATTTCTACAAGGAGCGCCCGGCACCGACCACCCAGCGCGGCCACATCGCCGAGGGCGCATGCCGTCTTGCGGACTCGCTTGGGGCGCGAGCGATTGTCGTGATGACCCGACGTGGCTACTTCGGTCAGCTCGTCGCGAGTTACCGGCCTCGGAGCGCGATTATTTATGCGTTCACCAACATGAGTACGACCCGGCGTAAACTTTGGCTGAGCCGCGCGGTGGTCCCGTTTCGGATGAATCTCTCACGAGACCCGGAAAAGACCATCGGCAACGCTTTGGCCAAGCTGCGCGAGCGCGAAGTGATCGAAGCGGGCGAACCAGTCGTGGTCGTCTCGGATGTGGCCACGGCGGCTGGCGACTTGGTGACCAGCATCCAAGTCCGTGTCTCCGAGTAGCCACCGGGCGCGTTTGACTCTACATAGGAAGAAGATGCGAGCGCGTGCTTATCTTGTCTTGTTGTTCGGCTTGGTCGTGTTGGCCCTGGGCTGTGGGTCCTCGGAGGAGGCCTTCGCTGGCGAGCTGACCGCGTCGGTGGTTTATGGCGCGGACGACCGCGCCGAGGTGTTCAACCATCCGAGCGCCGATCTACGACGCATCGCCGAGGAATCGATCGTGGCGCTGATCCCGTCGTTCCGGATCAGCCGGGAGACGGACGGCACACACAGCCTGTTTACCCAATCGCTGAAGGACCTCCGTGGGCTCTGCGCCGACGAGTCGTTCGGGAACCAACCGACGGCGGCGAGTTGCTCGGGCGTGCTCATCGATGACGACTTGGTCCTCACGGCGGGTCACTGCATCGATGCGCAGTCGCCGTGCGACGCTTATGCCTACGTGTTCAACTACCACTTGGACGCCCCGGAGCGGCTAGCGGTGATTC
>QMMB01000040.1 GCA_003647035.1 Deltaproteobacteria bacterium
GCCTGCCGAAGCACCAAAGGCCGCTGAAGACGCGCCTGCAGAACCTTCTGTGCCCAGCGAAACTAGCGAAACAGCCGCTGCCGACGCCCCTTAGGCTGCCGGTACAGGGCACGCACAAACACCAGGCCGCCCAAGAAGCCGCCGATGTGCGCGAACCACGCGACGCCGCCACCACCGTCCGCGATGATGCCGAGCGATAGGTAGCCCAGCACGAGCTGCATCACGAACCACAGCGCGATGAAGATCCAGGCCGGCACTTCCATGAAGTGAAGGAAGATGAAGATCGGGATGACCGTGACGACGCGGGCATGCGGGAAGAGAGTCAGGTAACCTGCCAAAACGCCCGAAATCGCGCCAGATGCGCCGATCATTGGCACCATGCTGTCCGGGTCCACGGCGACCTGCCCGACGACCGCGCCCACCCCGCAAAGCGCGTAGAACAACACAAAGCGGAACCGGCCGAGCGCGTCCTCGACGTTGTCACCGAAGACGTGGAGGAAGAGCATGTTGCTTCCGAGGTGCAGCCACCCGCCGTGAAGGAACATGCTCGTGAACGGTGTGACCCAGCTCCCGACTGCACCCCCGTCGGCGCGAGGCACGGTCCAGTGTCCGTGGACGATCACTTCCGGGATGACCCCGAAGCGCATCATCATCGCTTCGGCTGCCGGATCGGTGAGGTTCAGGGTTCCGAGAAAAATGAGCACGTTGGCACCGATGAGGGTCCACGTGACGATGGGCGTGCGGCGCGTATGGTTGATGTCGCGGATCGGGATCACGGTGCAGCGCGGACCATAGCGCGTCGCCGAGGCAGCGGCAGTGCCTCGTGCTAAGGCACCTCAATGGATGCGGGCCACCTCCTTGGACCTACGGGACCCTTGGCCCGCGGCGTTTCCGGCTACGAGCATCGTCCCGGCCAGGTTCGGATGGCCCGAGCCGTGCAGGACGTGCTCGAGCACGACGGGACTCTCCTGATCGAGGCCGGGACCGGCACGGGCAAGACTTGGGCGTATCTGATTCCCGCGGCGATGAGTGGGCGACGGGTCCTGGTGTCGACCGGCACTCGCGCACTGCAGGACCAGATCATGGAGAAAGACCTGCCGGCCCTCAAGCATCACCTCGGCATCGAGATCGACGCGGTCTGCGTGAAGGGCCTCGGCAACTACCTCTGTCGTCGCCGATTCGACGAGCTCTCGACCAGTGTGGACGCCACCCAACCGCGCTTTGCGCGCTCGTTGCCCACGCTTCGAAGCTGGGTCGAGACGACTGATTCCGGAGACCGCGCGACCCTGGCCTCGATCGCCGAAGAAGACCCGATTTGGTCACGCGTGGTGAGTGGTTCAGACACTCGAATCGGCGCCCGTTGTGGATACTACGACGAGTGCTTCGCGACACGTGTACGCCGGCGCGCAGAGGGCGCTCAGCTCGTGGTGGTCAATCACCACTTGTTCTTCGCCGACCTCGCGCTGCGAGATACCGGCTTCGCTTCGGTACTACCGGACTACGACGCGGTGATCTTCGACGAGGCACATCAGATCGAGGACACCGCAACGCTCTTCTTCGGCTCCCGCGTATCGGTGGCCATGCTCGAACGGCTGGTGCGCGACGCCCGAGCAGCCCTTCGCGGTGAATCCGGTGGTGCGCTCGCCGGAGAGCGCCGTGCCGACGGGCAGCGGCACGAGACCCGCCTGCTCGACGCGGTGCTGCAGCAGTCCTCCAACTTCTTCAGCGCCCTACCCGCCAACGGCGGTCGCGTCTCGCTGCCCCCCGAAGCGATCCCGCAAGACGCGCTATTCGCATTGGACAACGTCCTCGCGGAGCTCTCCGCGTCATGCCGGAACGCTCGGCCGCCCCAAGAGAACGTCCTGCAACTCGCGAGGCGGGCCGACCAACTCCGTGACGCACTCGGTTCGCTCGATGCCGCGGGGCAAGTGAGCTGGGCAGAGGGGAGCGGCAGGAGCTCGTCTGTAGGTTCGAGCCCGATCGACGTCGGCCCGCTGTTGCGTGAGCGACTCCACGAACGCGTTCCCTGTGGGGTGTTCACCAGCGCAACGCTGACCACGGGTGGCGACTTCGGCTTCGTCAAACGTCGCCTCGGAATCGAAAGCGAAGTCAGCGAAGAAGTCGTCGAGTCCCCCTTCCGCTACGAAGAGCAAGCCGCGCTGTACGCGCCGTTGCATCTACCCGACCCCCGCGCGTCGGACTTTCCGGACATTGCCGTCAAAGAGATCCTCGAGCTCATCCGCTTGTCGGAAGGGGGCGCTTTCGTCCTTTCCACCTCCCTTCGCATGATGCGACTGCTCGCCAAGCGTGTGGGCGACGAGCTCGACCAAGAGTGGTTCGTTCAAGGCGATGCTCCGAAACAGACGTTGCTCGACCGATTTCGCGACCAAGGCAACGCGGTGTTGTTCGCAACAGCGAGCTTTTGGGAAGGTGTCGACGTCCCGGGCGCCGCTCTTCGACTCGTGATCATCGACAAGCTGCCCTTCGACGTTCCGAGCGACCCCGTGGTGGCGGCCCGTTGCGAGCGGCTCGACGAAGCGGGCGAATCGTCCTTCATGCGGTACCTCGTTCCGGCCGCTGCCTTGTCGCTGAAGCAGGGGTTCGGGCGGCTGATCCGAACCACCCAGGACCGTGGTGTCGTGGCGATTCTCGACTCCCGAATCCGCCGAAAAGGCTATGGAAAAGTCTTTCTTCGAAGCCTTCCTCCGGCCCGGGTGTGCGACACTCTCGATGAGGTTCGGGAGTTCTTGATCTCTGCGGGCCAACACTCCAACATGTCGTCGCGACCCGCGCCGCCAAAGGAGGTCCTGTGACTCAAGCCGTAGCCGAACCCCAAGGCTCTGCAGCCATTCCCGAAGCGGAGCATCGCATCGAGCCCACGTCACAGTCGAAGCTCGACGAAGCGCTTGCGATCCTCGAGGACCACAAGCAGGAGTGGGCAACGCTCGCGATCGACGAACGCATCGAGCTCCTCGAGCACGTCCGCGATGGAATGGTCGCCGTAGCGGAACGTTGGATGGACGCGGCCATGGAAGCCAAGGGCATGACTCCCGGCACGGGCGAGGAAGGCGAGGAGTGGCTTGCTGGTCCCGGGGCGATCGTCAAGAACCTGTCGCTCTTGATCGCGTCGCTTCGCGACATCGACGACCATGGTGTTCCGCAGCTTCCCAAAAAGCCGTACACGCGCGCCGATGGTCAGGTTGTGGCGCCCGTCTTCCCGGCCGACGGCTGGGACGGCGTTCTGTTCATGGGGTTCACTTCCGAGGTCTGGATGCAGCCGGGCGTCACCCTCGACAACCTGAGCGAGAACCAGGCCGCGTTCTACAAAGAGAAATCGCCCAAAGGAGTGCTCGCCTTAGTGCTCGGCGCAGGCAACGTCGCTTCGATCGGGCCGATGGATGCGCTCTACAAGCTCGTCGTGGAGGGCCAGGTCGTCCTGTTGAAGATGAATCCGGTCAACGAGTATCTCGGCCCGTTCGTCGACGAGGCATTTGCACCGCTCCGCGAGCGAGGTTTCTTTCGGGTGGTGTACGGCGGCGCCGCAGAAGGCGAGTATCTTTGCACGCATCGATTGGTCGAAGAGATTCACATCACCGGATCGGACAAGACTCACGATGCCATCGTCTTCGGCGTTGGCGAGGAAGGAGCACGTCGCAAGGCGAATCGCGAGCCCCGCAACACCAAGCGGCTGAGTAGCGAGCTCGGCAACGTGAGCCCGATCATCATCGTCCCAGGGCCCTGGTCGCAAAAGGACCTCGACTTTCACGGCGTCAACCTCGCCTCTTCGTTGTGCAACAACTCCGGGTTCAACTGCGCCGCAACCCGGGTCGTCATTCAGCACGAGCAGTGGGACCAGCGCGAGGCTTTGCTCCAATCTTTTCAGAGGGCATTGCAGAACGCCGACGATCGGAAGCCGTACTACCCCGGCGCCGAAGACCGCCAGAAGATGTTTGTCGAGCGCCACCCAGACGCCGACGAGTTCGGGGCCAAAGGCCCGGGCCAGGTCCCGTGGACGCTGATCCATCATCTCGACCCCAGCCAAACCGATGACATCTGCTTCACCACCGAATCGTGGTGCGGTCAGGCCAGTGAAACCGCGCTTTCGGCGGATTCGGTCGCCGAGTACATCGATAAGGCGGTCGACTTCTGCAACGACTCGGTCTGGGGGACCCTCAACGCCGGCATCTTCGTGCATCCCAAGTCGCTCAAAGACCCTGCGGTTGCTGCGGCTGTCGAGCGAGCGATCGCCAACCTTCGGTACGGAAGCATCGGCATCAACCATTGGCCCGCACTCAACTACGCATTGGTCACCCCGACCTGGGGTGCGTTCCCAGGGCATACGACCGAAGACATTCGCTCCGGCCGAGGCATCGTGCACAACACGTACATGTTCGACAAGCCGCAGAAGTCCGTGCTGCGTGGGCCGTTCCGCGTTTGGCCGAAGCCCCTTTGGTTCATCGACAACAAGGCCGGAGCCTCCGTCGGCCGAAAGATGACGTATTTCAACGCGGACCCGTCGTTGATGAGGCTTCCCGGCATCCTTTGGGCCGCGATGTTCGGCTAGAGGGGACTTGAGGGGACTTGAGGGGGAGTTGAGGGGACTAGAGGGGGACTTAGAGGGGGACTAGAGGGGTTCGCGCGCGAGCAGGGCTTCGTAGGCGCGGCCGGGCTCGGCATCGGTCGCCACGTCGAGGCCCGCATCCTGCCAACCCGCCTCTTGGACCTGGCCGAACGGGTCGCGCGTGCCGTGGAACCCCGCGCGCTGGTCCAGGACCGTCTTGAACCCCGCGTTGAGCAAGCCCTGTGCCGCGCGCAGCGAGCGAGCGCCTGTCTTACAGCCGAGCACGAGCTTCGCATCCTTCGCAAAGGCGGCGGCCACCACGGACAGGAAGTCTGGGTTCGGGCGCATGCCTGACGGCGTCGCGTGCAACAACGGGATGTTGTAGGCGCCCGCGGGATGGCCCGCATCGAACTCCGGGATGGATCGAACGTCGAGGTACACATGGCCGCCCTCTTTCACGAGCGCGTCTGCCTCCTGCGGTGAAACCCGTTTGACGGTCATGCCGTAGCTCTAGGGTCGCCCCCGACGAGAGCAAGCCGGCGTGTCAGTGTTTCGTACTCTGCAGGAACAGTTTCTCGAGGGTTTGGCGTTCCGGGATCATCGCATCGAGCCGCGCGCCCGCCGCGTTCGAGACCCGAATGATTTCATCGACCGCGTTCTGACCTTCGACCCGCAGGGTGAGATGCCCGCCGCCGTAATCGAGGATCGCTCCTCGTGAGCTGAGCGCATCCTTGAGTGCGTGCGACGCGCCACTCAGGCGAACCTCGACCCGGCGTCCTGCGGTCTCCACCAGGTCGTGCACCCGTCCTTCGGATGTAATTTTGCCTTGCTGCATGATCACGACTCGGTCGCACAGCTCCTCTACATCGCTCAGGATGTGGCTCGTGAACAAGAGCGTCTTTCCCCGTTCTCGTTGCTCGAGCAGCAAGTCACGCACCTCTTTTCGGCCGATGGGGTCGAGGCCGCTCATCGGCTCGTCGAGTATCAAGAGCTCCGGGTCGTGCAACAGCGCCTGCGCGATCCCGATCCGCTGCATCATGCCTTTGGAGAACTTCCCGATAGGCCGGTCCACCGCGTGGCGAAGACCCACTTTGTCGATCATGGCCTCGGAGCGAGCAAGCCGATCGGCTTTCGAAAGGCCGACCAGCCGTCCACACAGGTCCAGAAACTCGAGCGGCTTGAGGTACTGATAGATGTACGGGTTCTCCGGCATGTAGCCGACCCGCTTGGCCGCTTCGCGATCGTCTGCCGACCGGCCAAAGAGCCGGATCTCGCCCTCGGTCGGGAAGATGAGTCGAAGGATCGCCTTGATGGTGGTTGTCTTGCCCGCGCCGTTGGGTCCGAGGAGGCCGAAGATCTCCCCTCTCTTCACGTTGAAGCTGGTGCCGTTGACTGCCTCCACGCGCTTTCGGAAAAACCCGATGTGAAAGACCTTTCGAAGACCTTCCACCTCCAACACGAGATCATCACTCATGGAGCACCCCTCGAAGACATCGGACCACGGCCTCGACCTCGTTGTTGCGCATCTGCGGATAGAGCGGAAGCGCGATCCCGCGCGCTGCGAGATGCTCGGCGATGGGCAGCGAGGCCTCACTGCCCGCAAAGCTCCCGAGCTTGTGAATCGCGAACGACAGAAGCCCGGCCTCGACGCCGCGCTCGCGCATTTTTTCGCGTACGGTGTCGCGGTCGTGGCCTTGAGGCAGGACCACGCCAAAGGTTTGATAGTTGGATTCCGAGCCGTCCGGGGTCCTTTGAAGATCGATTTCGCCGCCCCAGGCGTCGCGATAGAGGGCTGCGATCTCGCGCCGTCGTGCGACCATCTCGTCGAGGCGCTGGAGCTGCGCCAGCCCCAGCGCGGCGGCAATGTCGGTCATCCGGAAGTTGCCGGCCGCCACGACGAACTCTCCGCGTAGCTGTCCGTGGTTGCGCAGCATGCGGAGCTTTTCGGCAAGGTCATCGTCGTCGGTGAGGCACATTCCGCCTTCCCCCGTCGTTAGGATCTTCCGCGGATGAAAGCTCAAACACGATATCTTGCCGAGGCTGCCGCACGGACCGCTCGCAAAACGGCTCCCCAACGCGCACGCTGCATCTTCGATGATGGGCAGCGCTCCGAGCGCCTCGCGGATCTGTTCGGCGCGCGCCGGGTTGCCGAACTGATCGATCACGATTGCCGCTCTCGTGTTGCCGTTGCGCGCTTCGCGCAGAGCCTCCGCGGTGCTGTTCCACTCGTCCTGATCGACGTCGACGAACCGAACCTTCGCCCCGGCAACTCGAATCGCATGCGCTGGGCTCGGCCAGCTCAACGCCGGACACAGCACCTCGTCGCCCGGCCCCACTTGGAGCGCCCTGAGCGCGAGCTGCAGCGCAGCGGTTCCGCTGGAGACCGCGATGGCGTGCGTGCGGCCGACCAGGGCGGCGACCGACTGCTCGAACCGCTCGACTAGCGGTCCCTGCACGAGCTGCCCAGATTCGAGAACGGCGGCGACGGCGCGCTGCTCGTCCTCGCCGATCCACGGTTTTGCCAGGTGGATCAAGATGACTTGATCTTACCAGCTCGGCCCCGCAAACGACCAGATTGCGGGGCTCGGCCGCTGGCCGCACCCTACGCCTGTGGATCCCGCGCTTCAGCTCGACTCACTGGAACGAGCCCTCACACGCCTCGGGATTCGCTTGGTCGAGGAGGAGCTCCCCGAGGAAGCCCATATCGATGGGGGCCTGTGCACAGTCGAGGGTCAGCTCGTGCTCTACGTCTCGCCCACGGCCCCTCCGTGGCGCCGCGCCGAGGTGCTGCTCCGCGCCCTCCGCCGATTGCCTCACGGGGACGTGTGGCTTCCGCCGGAGATCCGCCGGCTACTGCAGAGCGACCATTTCTGCGGCAACCCCGTTCGACTGGTAGGCTTGAAGGGCGAGGGAAAAACTTGAGTGGTTTAGGCTTGATACTTTCAGGGGGCGGCGCACGAGGCGCGTACGAGGTCGGCGTCCTCGAGTACATTTTCAGCGAGTTCGCAGACGCACAGGGCAACGCCCCAAAGGTCGACCTGATCTCGGGAACCAGCGTGGGCGCGGTCAACGGCGCGTTCGTCGCGTCGGCCATTGGCGAGATGCCCGGCGCCATGAAAGATCTCGCGTCGTTCTGGACGGACCTCGAGCTTGCGGACGTGCTGGGATTCGGTTTCAAGCAAGCCGCAGGCCTCTACCGCGTGCTCCTCGGTGGCACCGGTCAGGCGCGCGGGGTGTTCGACCCCGCACCGCTATCGGCGCTCGTCGGAAGGGCCGTTCGATGGCGACGGCTCCGGCGGAACATTGAAAGCGGAGCCCTCCGCGGCCTCACCGTCAGCACGACGCACGTCGGCACCGGGCAGCCCGTGATTTTTGTCGATGCCGCCCCGGGCGTTGGAATTCCCAAGGGTTTGGGCCTCCATGCGCTGGTCCGGCGGGCCAAGATCGGCCAGCACCACGTGCTTGCATCCGCAGCGATTCCGCTGATCTTCCCCGCGGTCGATATCGGCGACGAGATCCATTGCGACGGAGGTCTTCGCCTCAACACGCCGATGGGTCCTTCGGTGCACCTCGGGATGAATCGCCTGTTGGTGGTCGGGCTTTCGACTCCACACCCAGCGGGACGGCGCGCCGTGCAAGACGGTAAGTACCCGGGCGCGACCTACATGCTCGGCAAGGTGCTCAACGCGTTTCTACTCGATCACCTCAACACCGATCTTCTCGAGGTGCAGCGCATCAACGATTTCCTGAAGGACGGTATCCACGCTTACGGGCCCGAGTTCCTCGACCGCATCAACGAAGCCGCGAAAGCGCGCGGTGCGTTGGCAGAGCGCCGCTTGCTCAACTCGCTCGTGCTCCGGCCCACCACCGACATCGGCCAGGTTGCCTCCGACTACCTCGCTTCCAATCGCGTTCGTTTCGGCAAGAGCCTCGGTCGCGCGTTCATCAGCATGTTGGACGTCGGCGCTGGGGCGGACGCCGACTTGGCGAGCTACCTCTTGTTCGACGGTGGCTTCGCGCAGACCCTCATCGAAATGGGGCGCCGCGATGCGCACGCGAGACGAGACGAGATCGAGGCTTTTCTATTTGAGGACCCCGACGCCATCCTATCCCCATCCAACACTGTGGAGACGGTGGAACATTCAGAGTCCAAGCCTCCGGAATAGCAGAGACTTCGCAGCCCCCAACACCTGTGGACAAACAGTGGAACCCTGACCATGGGGTCAGTGACATTGTAATATTGTACCCATACAGTCGGCTGTGGTACGCTCCATGGGTGGCTCAACCCAGCGTCGCGCACATCTCTGAAAACGCGACTCAGTCGTCGCACCGCCTCGTCCAGAACATCGGGCTCGTCGTCCGAGGCAAAGAAGAAGTCATCAAGTTGGCTGTCGTCTCGCTTCTGGCGCGGGGTCATTTGCTTCTCGAGGACGTGCCGGGCGTAGGAAAGACCACTCTGGCTCGGGCGCTCGCGGCGTCGGTAGGCGTCTCCTTCCGGCGCCTTCAATGCACCTCCGACTTGATGCCCACCGATGTGTTGGGCGGCAATGTGTTCAATCAGCTGCAGGGCACATTCGAATTTCGGCCCGGTCCGATCTTCACCCAGGTTCTTCTCGCCGACGAGGTCAACCGCACCACGCCCAAGACGCAAAGCGCGCTGCTCGAAGCCATGGATGAACGCCAGGTTTCGATCGACGGTGAGACGCACCAGCTCGAAGAGCCGTTCTTCGTCGTGGCGACGCAAAACCCACAAGAGTTTTACGGAACATATCCTTTGCCGGAGTCCCAGCTCGATCGCTTTTTGGTGCGCCTGAGCATCGGCTACCCGCCGCCAAGCGTCGAACGCGAGGTGCTTACGCGTCGCGGTGCCGATCCGGTCCAACAGCTCGAGCCGGTCATGAGCGCTAGCGAGCTGCGGCATGTGCAGCAGGCGGTCGACTCGGTGCGCGTGGACGACGCGATCCTCGACTACCTACACCGAATCGTGATCGCCACGCGCAACACACCTCTGTTGTCGATCGGCGTATCCACTCGAGGTGCGCTCGGTTTCGAGCGGGCGGCCCGGGCTCGCGCGTTGGTGGAAGGGCGGACCTTCGTGCTTCCCGATGACGTCAAAGCGCTCGCGGGCCCCGTCCTGGCCCACAGGGTGAAGATCGGTGGTGGCTTGGGCGGCGGAGCGGCTCGCAACGACGCGCAACGCGTGATTCACGAGCTACTCACGGTCGTGGCCGTCCCTATCTGATCGGTCCCATCGATGCGGATCTTTCGACGAAGGCGGAGCAGAAGGCGGTTTCGACTCACACGCGAAGGCCGCGCGTTTCTCTTCATCACGATCGGTGTGGGCCTTGCGGCGGTCAACACGGCAAACAATCTTCTCTACCTCGTCCTTGGTCTGCTCCTCAGCCTCTTGCTGGTGAGCGGCGTGCTCAGCGACCTGGCGCTCTGGCGACTCCAGATCAAACGCAAGCTCCCGACGCGCCTGTTCGCCGGGAGGCGCTCCTACATGGATGTGGCGTTGCTCAACGAGAAGCGCTGGCTCTCCAGCATTTCGATCGAAACCATCGACGAGCTCGACGGTGCCGAGACTGAGGCCGCAAGGTTCGTTCGCGTCGGGCCGGGCGAGACACAGGTTGCAAGCTACGGCTTCGAAACGAAGCGCCGGGGGGTCATCGAGCTTGGCACGATGCGGGTGCTCACGCGCTACCCGTTTGGACTCATCGAGAAGGGCTACGTCACGTACCTTCCCGACGAGGTCATCGTCTATCCGCAGTTGCTCGAATACGTCGCCACGCCGGTCAGTCGTCCCATGCAAGGTGATGCTGCGCCCATCCACCAGACCGGTCGGGGCAGCGAGTTCGCCGGCAGCGTCCGTTTCTATCGTGAAGGCGACGAGGCGAGGGACATTCATTGGAAGCGAACGGCCAGCCGGGGCGAGCTCGTCGTGCGCGAACACGAACGGGATTCGAACGCCCTCGTGACACTGACGGTGAACAACCTTCTCGCGGTGAGCGGCGAGGACGAAGCCGCCTGGACAGAGCGCTTCGAGACTTCGATTTCCGAGGTTGCGACCGCCACCGCCGCCTACCTCACCCAAGGCGTTTCGGTGCAGGTTCAGACCAACGACAGCGTCTCACCGCTGGTCGCCGGAGGCACCCCGCCTGACCCGATCTGGCGTTTCCTCGCGCTCCTCCGGCCATGCCGCGCGCAGGCGCCTCAGGGCCGAAAGAAGAAGCGGTGGGCCGCATGAGGTTCGCCTTCGCTCACAAGCTCGTTACTTACCTGTTCGCAGCTCTCGGCCTGACCGCGCTCATGCTGGGCACGACGTTCAGCCCTGTCGAATCGGTGCTCCTCGTCGCGGCGTTCGTTGCGAGCTGGTTTGCCGAGCCTCCGCTTCTCGATCGCGCCGGGTACTCCCGCTTCTGGAACGCCATGGCGGTCGTGTTTCTCTTCGTTCAGATCGCGCGTGCGTTCTCCGGGGAGGCGTTGCTCAGCGTCGGCGTGCAATACGCTGCCTTCCTTCAGATCTCCCGACTTTCGCATCGCAAGACGGCGGCCGACTATCAACAGATCGCCATTCTCGGGTTCCTACACCTGATCGCCGGCACCGTACTGTCGGCCGGGCTCGACTACGCGGTCGTGTTCTTCGGCTTCGTCGTAGTGATGCCGTGGATGCTTGCCCTCACTCACCTTCGAAAAGAGTTGGAGGACCAACACGGCGCCGGCACCGCCATGCTTCGTGGTGAGCTCAACAGCGAAGAGTTCGCGACGGCTGCGTTCTTCGGCGGCACTACGCTTCTCGCCGTCCCACTGTTCGTCCTGACGGCGGCCATGTTCTTTGCGTTCCCGCGCGTCGGCATGGGGTACTTGTCCAGCCTGGGCGCTCCCACCCAATCGGTTGCCGGTTTCGGCGACGACGTCGAGCTTGGCGGCTTTGGGACGATCCGGGATGACCCCACGGTGGTTATGCGGGTCAAGCCAAAGACCAGGCCCGACCCCCCCCCGCAGTCCATCGGGGTGCGTCTCCGCGGCACGTCGTTCGACCGCTACAACGAGGGCCGCTGGTCGCGTACCCGAACGAAGGGCGCCCTGCTCAAACGTCTTCAAGACGAGTACATCGTTTTCCGTCCGCCTCGACCCGACGACCAGGAGTACGAGATCATTCTCGACCCCATGGAAGAGGCGGTCTTGTTCCTCCCTCGGGGCACTGTGGCGCTCCGGGTCCCACCGACGGTCCGCGCAGGTCGCGATCGATACCGGCAGATTACGCACGCGCCCGGGCTGGACATTCGCTACGGCGGGAGCACCCAAGGTCCCCTCACGTACAAGGCTTTCGTCGCACCGAAGGGCGGCGGTTTCGCGGAGCACATCCCCTCGGCCCTTCGCAAACACTACATCGAAGTCCCCGCTGGCTATGGGCGGGTGGTCGACTTGGCGCGAGAAGTCGTGCGGGGCGCCTCCAATCCGCATGCCCAAGCTCAGCTCGTCGAGCGATACCTTCGTGGAGGCGGCAACTTCCGCTACACCCTCGAGCAACCCGACACCGAAGGCAAAGACCCGCTGCACGTCTTCTTGTTCGAAGCGAAGGCGGGGCACTGCGAGTATTTCTCCACGGCCATGGCTCTCATGATGCGCACGCTCGGGCTGCCGGCGCGCAACGTCACCGGCTTCCTCGGAGCGGACTACAACCCCTACGGCGACTACTACGCCGTTCGCAATGGAAACGCCCATAGCTGGGTCGAAGTGCTCATCAACGGGCGGTGGATCACGTTCGACCCCACGCCGGCCTCGGGGCAGGTGTTCGCCGCGCCTTCGGGCCTGGCGGTCAAGCTCCGCCAGATGATGGACGCCATGCGCGTGCGCTGGGCCGACTACGTGGTCGAGTACAATATTCGGGACCAAGCCAAAGCCCTCCGGGGCCTTGCGGCGTGGTACCGGTCGCTCCGTGGAGCCCGCCGCGCCTCGCAATCGGACGCGGACGACAGCTCAGGCGACGAGCACGATTTCGGCCCGAGTCCGCTCCGCCCCGGCTGGCGCGGGGTTATCGCGATCGTGGGTACGTGCGGCGAGGGCGTGCGGTATGGTCGCTGGCGACCCGCAC
>QMMB01000041.1 GCA_003647035.1 Deltaproteobacteria bacterium
CGCTTCGGCATCTGCCGGCGTCTCGAAGGGTTCGTAGCGGCCCGGACACGTCGGGTTGAGAATCGCACCAGTGTCCGGGTCGTGCCCGCAAGAGCAGTACGCGTCTGGGTCGTTGGTCTGGCACGCGAGGTCTGGATACACCGCGCTGGGGCGCCCCTGCAGCGTGCGCACCGTCTGCATGAGCACTTCGTCCCAGCGCGCGGCCACTTCAAAGCTCGGTTCGACGAGGTGCGCCGGAAGCTCGGGCGTGGTGTAGAAGAGGATCGGACGAACACGGCGATCCGCATGGGGAATGGGATTGCCTTCCTCGTCGTGCCAGTCGTACCAGATGTTGTGCCGGTTGATACTGTAGTTGAGGAAGTCAGTCTCGAAGTAGGCCGGGTCGGTGGGATCGGTGGATCGATCGACCGTAGGACGCTCCAACCGGAAGTACCCAGCGCGTTCGAAGCGGGAGTCCACCCAGTTGACGGGCTCGTACTGGCGCCTGTCACTCACCCGGAGGAAGCTGTTTCGAACGTACACGGCGGTGGTGGTGCAAGTCGGGGCGTCGGTGTAATTCGACTGGCACCAATTTACGTTCCGCCTGGTGAGGGGGTCGACGACCTGTCCGGGCGCAAGGAGCTCCTGCGTCACGAAGTCGAACGCGTAGAGCGTATCGAAGTCGTAGTCGGCCGCCCAGGGCCGCTCGTGCACGGTGCATGCTTCGCCGTCGTCCGCCATTGTGTCGCACGGCATGAAGTGAAATCTTGGCTGCCAGGACTCGGGAAAATCGGACCCAACCTGAATGAACAGGTCTGCCGACTGCCGCTCGAACAGCCCGAGAATCGCGAGCAGATCGCTGGTCTGTCCATAGTACCCGGGTAAGAGGTTCGCCCCCCATTTCACGCGCATGTAGTCGCGCTCGTACCACGGACGATCGGTGTCGTTCTCTTCGATAATGTTCAGCTCTTCGCCGGTCGAGTCGGTATAAGCGCGGCGGATGTCGAAGTGCTTCTCGATCTCGAACGCTGCAATGGGCTGACCGAGTAGCGAACCCGGTTCGGGCATTCCTGGGTTGGCCCCTTCAACGAGCTCGTAGTCGCGGAACGCGAGCAGGGAGTCTTCCTCGATCACCCAACGGATGCGCGGCATCGACGCGAGGTCAGAGCCCTGGAAGTCGAGCGCCGCATCGCCTGGAAACGTTCCGAGCTGACCCCCCTCGTAGTCGACGTCGATGACCGTGCGGCCGAAGTACCAGGACGAGTCCTGAAAGAAGCTCTTTGCAACGGCGTTGGTGCCGACTCGATCGACGGGCGCCTGTTCTTTTCCGCAGCCCGCAACCAAGCCAACTATCGTAAGCAAAAGTAAGGCAATGAAACGCGCGTGTGCCATCAAGGCCCTCCAACCCTCAGCGTTCCGCATTGTACGCTGCATTCAAGCCAATGGGCACCTACAGTGCAATACAATGGAGCACTCGATTGGCTTATCGTGTCCGAACTGCCTAGGATTTGGTTGTGCGAATTCAGACCTTGAGGGGGGCACAGCTCGAGGAATTCGTTTTGGGGGCATCAAACTCCCGGGCGCGGCCGGTCATGCGCGTGCTCGGGGAAGGGCTCGAGGCCGCCGCGCTCGCCGTCCGCGCGACCGGGGGGTCGCTCTTCATCGGGCAGAACGCCGACTCGCTTCGCTGCGTCGCGGCGTGCGGTCCAGACGCGAAATTCGTCATCGAACATGGGGTTCCACTGAACCCGAGACTGGCCAGGCGCGCGCTCGACCGAAAAACAGCGTTCATCGTTTCGTCGCTGACATCAGACCCCCAATTTTCCACACACTCCTCGCACGAGACCGCGTTGGCTCTGTTGGCGCCTCTACACAACGGCGATCAGTCGCTCGGGCTAGTGCAACTGGTCAACCCCAAGTCGCCGGCGCGTTTCACCGCCCGCGACACCCGTATCGTCGCCGGACTGGCTCGCTACATCACCACGTCGTTGATCCAGACCTCATCGCTCCGGCGCCAGGAGGGTCTCGCCGCACACGATCCGCTAACCGGCCTCCGTAACGTGCGAGAGCTCAACAGGCTCCTCGGGAGGGCCGTATCGTCGGCGCGCCGCGGAGATCGCGACATGGCGCTCATGTTCGTGGACGTCGATCACCTCAAGCGCGTCAACAGCAAGCTCGGCCACGCCGCGGGCAGCGAGGCGTTGAAGCGAACCGGCAGGGCACTGTACGAAGCGGCGGCCGGCGTTGGTGATGTATTCCGTTTCGGAGGCGACGAGTTCATCGTCGTCCAGAAACATGCCTCGAAAGAGAGCGCCCACGCGCTGGCAGACCATCTGCGAAGTCACGTCGCGGCGAGCACGGGGGGTCCGATGCGACCAGCGGGAAGGCTCCCTAGAATCACAGTTTCGATCGGCGTCTCGACCTTAATGGGCCTGCGCCACCTCAACGGACAGCCGCCGCGCGACCTCAGAGCCCGCCTCATGACCACTGCCGACCGCGCCCTCTTCCGCGCAAAAGCAGCAGGCCGCAACCGTGTAGTCCTAGCCACCAGCCGGGACGACCGCTTCTAGTGTACGGATCTTAGGGTACGGCGGTTAGGTATCGTTCGGTGTTCGACTCGATCCGAGCCTTGACCTCTGCTGGATCTTCCTCGACGAACTGCTCGTCGGGGGTGACCTTGAAGAGGGCCTGGCCCTTGGAGACGATGGTGCCGTTGGTGTCCACGAGGATCTTGTCGACGGTTCCTGCAAACGGTGCATAGACCTTGTTGAACATCTTCATGACTTCGACGATGTAGAGCGGGTCGCCGATCTCGAAGTGTTGTCCCTCTTCGATGAAGGACGGCAGGCCGGGCGCTTCCTGCGCGTAGTACATGCCGCCGCTCACGGCGACGATCTCGTCGGCCTTGTTGACCGGAGGCGGCACGAGCACTTTCTTCATCTTCGCTTGATGGTCGCGATCGAAGAGTCGTTCTGGGATGGTGAGCGTAAGGTCGTCATTCACGCGAAGGTCGAAGAAGCCAACCTTGTCGGCGATCAGCGGAAGCAGGCTATACATCTCCATCCCGAGCTGGAATCCTAGATGCGCCTCGCGCACCAGCTTCCACTGCCCGGCGCCGAAGCCTTTCGCGGGCTTCTTGGCTTTGAGAAGACCATCGACCTCGGGCCAAGACAGGTCACCCACGCGTTCCTGCACCTCCGCATAGAACGCAAGTCCGTCGCCAAGGACAGTTTGGTCTTGCTCCCAAATGCGATGCGCGGCTGGAAGATTCACTGCGGCGTCCATGTGGAGCAGGTCGTAGGTTTCGGCTAGCACGAGCAGCGGGTTACGGTACCAGGTGACGCGGCGGTTCTTGACCTCGAAGTTGCTCTTGTTCGAGCTGAGCCACGCGGAAAGTAGATGCGGTTGCCGCAGGATGCGACCAAGCGGCCGGCCGAGCAGCGTCCTCTTCAACACCGAAATCTCAGTGGTCGCTCGAGTCGCCGCAGCATCACCCGAGGCAGCCTTCGAGTACTGACGGCAGAGGCGATCGTATGCGTAGTCCGGGTCGATCTCGTTGGCCTCTTGCCGAAGCTCTCCTACGAGCGTCAGGTACGGAACCACGAATCGCGTCGTCGGCTTGGCATCCACGCCGTTGGCCAAGAACCAATGCACGAGCCCGTAGTGGAATTGTAGGTTCGTTTGGAGGTCGGGGCCGCGCAGAACGGTGCGCCTCAGCACTTCGCGCAAGTGATCGTAGCTCTGGCGGCGATCGTCCCCGGTGGTCACCAGGAGGGCGATGTTGCTGTCGTACGCGCCGGCGAGCTTGTAGCGCATGAACAAATGGGTGTCGGGGTTCTTGAAACAGATGCCCTGATCATCGCGAATCTCGCCCTCGATCGGATCCGACCACGACATGATCTCGCCGCCGGCGTGTGGCGACAAAGATTGGTCCGTTGCATTGAGGCGTGCTTCGACCGCGGCGGCATCCCGTCGAACACGCTCGGGCCGGGGAAGCCGGGCTTTGTGCTTGGCGAGCAAGGCCATCGCCTCGACAAGCGAGTGCACATCGAACGAATCGTTCCTGTCATCAGGGTTGCGGAAGCGCAGTGCGTAGCAAAGTTCGGACACGCGGTGCTCGACTTGAATGCGCGTGTTGACTTCCATGAAGTAGTGACGCGGTCCATCTACGATGCACTCGAACGTCGAGGCAGAATCGAGCTTGACCGCCTCGCCGAAGCGTTCAGCCTCTTCCTCCATCCGCCGGAGAATTGCGAGGTCCTGCTCGATCGCGATGGCCGCCGTTTCGTTGCCCGCCGCCCGCTCGCGTTCGACCGCAGCGCCGAGTGTCTCTTGCGTTATCGAAACCTCGAGCAGCTTCTGCTCGTGCATCTGGAGCGAACAATCACGTCCGCCGAGGGAAACTGTCCATTCGCCGTTGCCGAGGAGTTGGATCTCGTTGTGGCGCGTCGTCTCGATGTTGAGCTCGACGAGGATGTTCTTGTTGTCGCCAACTCCGAGCGTCTTCACCTCGCTTAGAATCTCGCGCACCATCGCCGGCGCTTGGTCGGCGGTGTCGATGATTCGCTGCCCCTTGCCACCGCCGCCGCCGATCGCCTTGAGGCGAATCCGGCTGGCTTCGCCTTTGTGGAGGATGGCGGCGACTTCGATCTGAATTTGTTCGGCGAGCTCGTCCACCGTGTAGAGGTCGATGCCGGCATCGTAGGAAGCCCCCAGCACCGCATCGGCCACCGCTTCGAGCTCGATGTCATCGTTGCCGAGCTCGGCGACGTCGAGACCGTGCTTCTTGGCGAGCTTGCTCAACGCCTTACGGTCCGCGTGCTTCTTGAGAAGAAGGCGCGATGTGGCGTCGTTGATGCCGGGGGTGACACTCACGTTCACCCGCTCTGCCGTGCGCTTCGCCTCGTCTTTGAAGCCAGCCGCTTGAACCGTGTGCGAACAGGGGCCGATGAAGCGCAGTCCGGACTCCTCAATCGAGCGGACGAACTCTTCGTCCTCCGCCATGAAACCGTAGCCGGCGAAGATGTAGTCGTAGCCGTTGTCTTTGGCGATCTCGATGATCTGCGCGATACGCTGAGTTCGCTCCTCTTTGTTTGCTCCGGAATAGTCGGAGACCGCGTGAACGCGCGAAGAATCCAATCGACGAAGCTCCGGCGCCAGCGCGCGCGGATACACGATGGAATCCTTTTCGGACAGGAGAATCCCGACCTTCGTCATCCCCATCTCAGCAAAGATGTCCAGCGCCTCCCGCCGAATCGGACCGCGACAGACGATGAGAACCGTCATGTCCTCGCAGCCGAACGAGCGCACCCATTCGGACTCGGACTGTCCGAGTCGGCGATCCCGATGAATGAGAGGATTGTGCATGTAGCCCGTGGAAGTCATCAGTGGAACTCACGCTGAACTGCTTGCAGCGGCTCCGGGGTGTAGTGCGACAAGTAGAAATCGAGGTTCTTGGCAAGCGAGGCCCTCACGTCCGTGGGCATGACGATCTCGGAGATCGAGCCGAGGCTGAGAGCTTCCCTTGGATTCATGAGTTCTTGCTCGTAGCGCGCGTTGAACGCCCCCTCTTGCTCTTTGACCCAGGCGGCCGCGTCAGCTTCCGCGTCGGCCGTCGATGCGCCAGCGTCGATCGCCGCCTGCACGCGCGCCTTCGCTTGGCTACGCATTTCACGCATCTCTTTCTTGTAAACGAATTCCTTGCCGGCAGGGCCCATGACGGCGACGCGCGTCGTCGGAAGCGCCATGACGTGGTCCGCGCCAACGGCATAGCAGTTGAACGCGGCATACGCCCCGCCGAATGCATTACGGATGATGAGGAGAAGGCGCGGGGTGCGGAGGTCGATGATCGAGTCGAGCATCGCACGGCCCGCCTGCACGATGCCGCGACTCTCCTGTTCGCGGCCCGGCAGGAACCCTGTCGTGTCCTCCATGAAGATCACCGGGATGTTGTAGAGATTGCAGAACCGGATGAATCGGGAGTTTTTGAACGCCGCGTCGACGTCGATTTGCCCCGACGCCACAGCGCTGTTGTTGCAAACGAAACCGACGACGTGCCCACCGAGGCGCCCAAACGCCGTGATCGTGTTGCGGGCCCGTTGCGGTTGCAGTTCGAAATAGTCGCCGTGATCGCAGATCTGCTGAAGCAAGATGGTTACGTCGATCGGCGTGTTGAACCCGGTCGGCGAATTGAAAGCCTTGCGCAGGAGCGTGTCGATCTCGCCGGTCGGACGGTCGATGGCGTCCGATGTCTTCTGATACGGAGCAAACTCGTGATTGTTGGACGGCAGGTAGCTCAGCAAGCGCCGCGCGGTTCGCAGCGCGCCCACCTCGTCACGCACGGTGAGGTCAACGATGCCGCTTTGCCCATGCACCCCGGGGCCACCGAGCTCGTCGGCGGTGACATCCTCGCCGAGCACCGACTTCACGACGCCGGGCCCGGTCAAGCCGAAGAAGGTATGCGAGGGCTGAATCATGAAGCTGCCCTGTCGCGGCAAGTACGAACCGCCGCCAGCGTTGTATCCAAACATGCACATGATGCTCGGCACCACGCCGCTGATTTGCCGTAGTGCTGTGAACGCCTCGGCATACCCGTCGAGGCCACCGATGCCTGCTGGCACGCACGCGCCCGCGCTATCGTTCATCCCGACCAGAGGCATCCCTTGCCTGCCCGCCAAGCGAATGAGGTTCGCAAGCTTGGTCCCGTTGGTCGCGTCCATCGAACCCGCTCGCACGGTGAAGTCATGACCGTAAAGAGCGACGTCGCGCCCTTCGACTTTGATCACCGCTGTGACCAGCGACGCGCCATCCAGATTCGGACCCCAGTTTTGATACAGGACCGTCGGGTCGGTTCCGGAATCTCGGATCACGTCCAGGCGCTCCCAGACCGTCATTCGACGCTTGGCATGCTGCCGCCCTATCGCAACGGGACCGGCCGCAGTGCGCGGGCGCGCGCGTAACTGCTCCCCTTCGTGAAGGGCTACATCGTAGGGTCCAGCGCCCCGTGCGTCGTCGTGGGTGGAGCCGTTCTGCGCATCCAATTCAAATGGATTGCGAAGGCTTGGCGTCACAATGTCCTGGTCGGGCATAACTACAATTGCCTACATCGGGCAGTGCCCCAATCATGGGCTCTGCAGCGCACGGCCTTTTACGGGTTTTGGGGTCCAAATGCCAGCGAAGACCCACTCGCTGCCCAGACGCCGATGGCGCACGGCTAGAAATCGGCGAAAATGCAGGAATTCATGACCATGACAGAGGACGGTCAGCGCGCCGTAGAGATTGCGGAGCGCGTGGCGCGCGAAGCCGGCCAGCTCGTGATGCAAGGCTGGCGCTCGGGCGTGGAGGTCTCTCGCAAGGGACGCTTCGACTTGCTGACCGAGTACGACCTCGCAAGCGAGCGTTTGATCCGCGACCAACTCTCGCGGGAGTTCCCCACGCACCGAATCATAGGAGAGGAGAACGCGGAGAGCGGCGAGGGAGAGCTGGTCTGGTACGTCGACCCGATCGACGGAACGACCAACTTCGCCCACGGGCACTTCTTCTTCGGCGTGTCGATCGCGCTCTACCGCGGATCGCAGGGCTTGGCCGGGGTTGTCCACGCGCCGGCGCTCGGCGTCACCTGGAAGGCGGCGAAGGGTATGGGCGCATTCCGCAATGGAAAACGCTGCTCGGTGTCAGCACGCGCCCAGCTCGAGGAGGCGGTCTGCGCAACCGGGTTTCCCTACGACCGCTGGAAGAATCCTGACAACAACCACGCAGAGCTCGCGCTGTTTCTGCAGCGGGCTAGAGGCATTCGGCGCTGCGGCGCCGCATCAGTCGACCTCTGCTTAGTCGCCGACGGCACCTACGACATCTACTGGGAGCAAGGGCTGAACGCGTGGGACATGTGCGCCGGAGCGCTGCTCGTGCTGGAGGCGGGCGGCCAGCTTTCGACCTACGAGGGCGACGCGGCCGACCCACGCACCGGAAAGCTAATTGCATCCAATGGCGTGTTGCACGACGTGGCGGTTCGCACGATTCGTGAGGCACGCAACAAAGTTCCGTCCGACAAGCCGTGAAACACGCGCCACGGGCCGATACACTGAGTCTGTGGGGGCGCGCTGGAAGGAAGAGGAGAACTGGGAATCGGACTCGGCTCCGTCCGTCGACACGCTCGCCGCCCTAGTGCCCCTGACCGCAAGCGAGCGCCGGGGGGTCATGAACACGATCACCGGGCGGCACCTCGTCACGATGGTGATCTGCGGCGGGATCGCGTACCTCGGGCTATCCGCAGGGCAGTGGTCCGCCGACCTCGACCAGACCGGGCTCAAGCTGATGACCATGTACGGGCTCACCGGCGCGGCGATGCTCGCGCTCGGGTGGCGCGCATATCGGCAACCGCCTCCGCTCGCGTGGTCGGTCCACATCGCCGGTGCCATATTCGTCGTAATCACAGCCACCTTCACGCTGGGGTACGCGCTCAGCGGCGATCCGTCCGATTTCTACCTCTATGTCTTGATCCAGTTCGCCGCAGGCGCGCTAGTTCACAGTCGAAGATGGGTCATCGCGATCATGGTTCTCGGGGACGTCGGCTGGGCCATCACGTCGCTTGGGGTCGAGGGCGTCAACTGGGGGCAGAGCGCCGGCTACCTGATAGGTTTCTCTGCCGTCACGCTCGGCATGAACTACGCCCGAGGCCGCACGCTCGTTCGAATGGAGGAGCTTCGGGTCGCCGCCGAACGTGCTTCTCGAGCGAAGACCGAGTTCTTGGCCAACATGAGCCACGAGGTCCGGACGCCGATGAACGGGGTCCTCGGATTGAGTGCCCTCCTGCTCGACACGAAGCTCGACGGCAAGCAGGAGAAGATGATCACAGCGATTCGCGAGTCGGCGGACGCCCTCATCGGCATCGTCGACGGGATTCTCGACTTCTCACAGTTGCAGAACGGTCAAGTCGTGCTGGAGCGCGCTCCGTTCGACATGAGCACCCTCATCGACGGTGTGGTGGCCCTCATGCAACCACGCGCCGCCGCCAAGGGGCTTCAGCTCGAGTCGGAGATGAAGGGATTCACGAAGCGACGTTTCATCGGAGACGGCGGCCGCATCCGGCAGATCCTCCTCAATCTGATCAACAATGCGATCAAGTTCACCGACTCGGGGTTCGTTGTCATCAGTGCAGAGGTCGTCGAGCAGTCCGACGCGACTCGCATTCGGCTTTGCGTGCGGGACACGGGGGTTGGCATTCCCGAGGAATCGCTCGACAGCATCTTCACGCGCTACCACCAGAGCAACGCAAGCTCGCATCGAGGGGCGGGCGGAAGCGGTTTGGGGCTTGCGATCACCAAGCACCTCGTCGATCTGATGGAGGGAACGCTCGACGTGACGAGCAAGCTGAACGAAGGAACGAGCTTCCAGGTGGAGATCAACCTCGACCCAGGGCCCGAAGACACCCTGCGCGTCGCTGACTCCACCGGTACCGGTGACCTCTTGATTCGGGAAGGCGTGCGCGTGCTGATCGCGGAGGACAACCCGACGAGCCGCATGGTGACCGAAGCGCTCTTGAAGAAACTGTCGTGTGATGTCGACATCGCGATGGACGGCCGGGAAGCGCTCCAAAAGACAAAGGACACGGACTACGACATCGTGTTCATGGATTGCTACATGCCGCTGATGGACGGCTTTCAAGCGACGCAACGCATTCGGCGGTCCCCAAAGAATGAGAACCTGCCCGTCATCGCCCTGACAGCAAGCGTCACGGAAGACGATCGAACCCGCTGTCGCGAAGCCGGAATGAACGACACCGTTGCAAAGCCGGTCCGGATGTCGATGCTCGCCGAGGCGCTCGAACGATGGGTTCCCGTTTCCGGCGCCCAGTCGATGAGACCCGTATCCACGCTGCCGCCACCCGCCACGCTCGACCTGCACATGGTCCGCCAACTGGTGTCGCTCGACGGCGAAGATGACGACTTCATCCGAGACGTCATGGTGAGCTATGTCCAACAGCTCGAGGATTCCGCAAAGAAGATCGGCCAGGCGCTGCAGGACGGAGACATGGAAACCGTGCGCCTGACCGCTCACTCGATCAAGGGTGCCAGCAAACAGATCGGCGCGGCGAGAGTCGGCGACTTTCTCGGCGACATCGAGCGTGAAAACGATGTCGAGGCGGCAAGGCAGCTCCTCGAACAGGTCGAAAAGGAAGTGCCTCGTGTCGCCAAGGCGGTGCAGGCCTTACTCCGCCGCACCGGCTCGCGTGCGATCCGCCAGCGTTGTGGCGAGTGGGAGCTTACTAGTAGCTAGTGCGAGTCTATATGTCGAGGTTGGTGACGTTGAGCGCGTTGTTCTCGATGAACGCGCGCCGGGGCTCGACTTGGTCGCCCATCAGAACGCTGAAAAGCTCTTCCGCTTCCAGGGCATCCTCGATGCGCACCTGAAGAAGCGTCCGGGTCTCTGGGTCCATGGTGGTCTCCCAGAGCTCTTCTGGGTTCATCTCGCCGAGGCCCTTGTAGCGCTGAATACCGAGACCCTTTCGGGCACGGGCGTCCATCGTGGCCCACAGGGCCTCGATGTCCGGAATCTCGGAAGGCTCCCCCGTAGGCTGGCCCGCTTTGTCTAGCGCCGTCAGCACGAACGGGAGTTCCCCCAACGCTCGAATGCCTAGATAGATCTGGCGGAGCTCAGTGAGGTTGCCCGCGGAAAGAAAATCGAAATCGAGGGTCGTGACGCGCTCCGTCGGACCGTCTTGCGTCCGGATGAGGACGCGCTGCCGGTCGTGCTCTTCGTCTTGTTCGATAGTCACCTCGAGCTCGCCTTCGCGCTTGGAATGGACGAATTTTTCGAGCGCAGCGATTCCGTCCTCCACCTTCTTCCGATCCGCCAGGTCCTCGACCTCGAGGTCGGTCGCAGTCACGAGCGCCTCGACGACGAGCGGGTCGACTCTATGCCCCATGTTCTCGAGCAGCAGGCGGAATCGAGCCACGTCCTTGACCAACTTGCGAAGAGGCTCCCCGGCGAGCTGAGTGCTGCCTTTCTTCATACTGAGCTGGACGTTGTCGGTGCCCAGCTCGATCAGGTGCGCGCTCATCGCTTCGTCGTTTTGGAGGTACCGAAGCTTCTTACCCTTCTTCACCTTGTAGAGCGGCGGCTGCGCGATGTAGAGATATCCCTTGTCGATCAGCTGCGGCATCTGGCGATAGAAGAACGTCAGCAATAGTGTGCGGATGTGCGAACCGTCGACGTCCGCGTCCGTCATGATGATGACCTGATGGTAGCGGAGCTTTTCGATGTCGAAGTTGTCGCCGCCCTCGACGCCGCAGCCGAGCGCTGTGATCAGCGTGCCGATCTCCGCGCTCGAAATCATCTTTTCGAAACGCGCGCGTTCGACGTTGAGGATTTTTCCGCGCAGCGGAAGAATCGCTTGGAAGCGGCGGTCTCTGCCTTGCTTTGCGCTGCCACCCGCCGAGTCACCCTCGACGATGTAAATCTCGCTCTCGCTCGCATCCTTGCTTTGGCAGTCTGCGAGCTTGCCGGGAAGAGTGCTCGCGTCGAGGACACCTTTGCGCTGTACCATCTCGCGCGCCCGGCGTGCGGCTTCACGCGCGCGCGCCGCAAGGACCGTCTTTTCGACGATGCGCCTGCCGGCCTTGGGCTCTTCTTCGAGGTATTGGCTGAGCTTCTCGTTGAGGATGCTCTCGACGATGCCTTTGACCTCGCTCGACACCAGTTTGTCTTTGGTCTGCGAGGAGAACGACGGGTCTGGGTGCTTCACCGACATGATGGCGGTCAATCCCTCACGCACGTCCTCGCCGCTGAGCGGATTCTGGAGGTCTTTGAGTAGTTTCTCTCGCGATCCGTACTGGTTGATGACGCGCGTCAAGGCGGTGCGGAGGCCGGTCAGATGGGTGCCGCCATCGCGATTGAAGACGTTGTTCGTGTACGGGAAAATCGACTCGTTGTAGGAGTCGCTCCACTGCATCGCAATCTCCACATCCACGCCGTCTTTAACCGAGTGAAGGTAGATGACGTCGTCGTGGAGCGGAGTCTTTTTCTTGTTGAGCGACTCGACGAACTCGCGAATCCCGCCCTCGAACTTGTGGACGACTTTCTTGCCCTCGCCGCGCTCGTCCTCGAGTGAAACCTCGAGGCCCGCGTTGAGAAACGATATCTCACGCAAGCGATTGTTGAGCACCTCGAAGCTGAACTCCGTCATCGTGAAGATTTCAGGGTCGGGCTTGAACGTGACTTTGGTGCCTGTCTTGTTGCTCGTGCCAATCGCCTCGAGTGGCGCCTTCGGAGCCCCGCGTTCGTACTCTTGGAACCAGAGCTTGCCCTCGCGGCGGATCTCCATCTTGAGCCATTCGCTGACCGCGTTGACCGCGCTGACGCCAACACCGTGCAACCCGGCCGACACCGAATAGCTGTCGCTGTTGAACTTCCCGCCAGCGTGAAGCTGAGTCATGACCACCTCGGCGGCACTCACTCCCTTGTCGTGCATGCCAACCGGTATGCCTCGGCCGTTGTCGACGACGGTGACCGACCCTGCCGAGTGAACGATGACTTGGACAGCGTCGCAGTGGCCCGCGAGGGGCTCGTCAACCGCGTTATCGACGGCTTCCCAAACCAGATGGTGCAGGCCGGATCCGTCGTGCGGATC
>QMMB01000042.1 GCA_003647035.1 Deltaproteobacteria bacterium
CTCCGTAGGAACCCTTCACGTTCTCCCGTTTCGAGAAGGCGCCGGAGAGATTGCCGCGCCGTCGGCGCGTTGCTCTCGTAGCAATGCAGCAGCCCGCTTTGCTCCTCCCGGTCGAAAGACAGCCCGATGTACTCCTCACAGTCGACACACTGGTTGACCCGCACGGTGCGCATCTGCGGGGGACAATAGATAGTGGAATACGAGGAGGTCGTGCCATCCGCCGCCAGTGTCTGACGGACGCGAATCTCGAGCTCACAGTACCGAGCCTTTGATGCCATCGTGGTCCTTGGGGGAAGGGTACGCGGGAACGGGTCGCAGGGCTAGAGACCATAGCAGCGTCTGTTTTACGGCGCGGCGTAGTTGGCTAGCGCTCTGACGATCTCGTCGGCAAGCTGCTTGGCGTCTCGTTGCCTCCCGGCGACCCCATTCGCCAAGAAGCTAAACGCCACCGATCGATCCTGGTCGCCGAACACATAGCCCGACAGGGCAACCACGTCCTTCAACGTTCCCGTTTTCGCGCGCACCATTCTGGGGCGCGGAAGGTCTTTGAGGCGCGATTTGAGCGTTCCGTCGGAACCGCCGACCGCGAGGTGAGCGACGTACTCGGCGCGGATAGCTGAGTCGCGATAGGCGGCGACCAAGGTCTGTGTCAGATGGCGGGGGGCGACCCGGTTTCCATCGAAGAGACCAGAACCGTTGACCATGACGAGGCCCTCGGTGTCGACGCCGTTCTTCATGAGCTCTTCGCGTACGACGATGGCGCCCTGCGCGGAGGTGCCCGGCTGTTGCACCTGTGCGCCCATGATCTTCAATATCATTTCGGCCGTGAAATTGTCGCTCCACTTGCCCAGTGAATAAAGCAGCGAGCTGAGTGGAGCGGACGGCATGTCAGCGATCAACGGCTGCTTCTCGGTCGCCGCGCCGTACTCCACAGCCAGGTCGCCCCCGACGCCAGCCTTCTTCAGGGCGCGCACCAGTAGGCTCGCGGCATAGGCCTTCGGAGCCGGCACGCGCCGACGGTAGTACAACGTTCGCACCTGCCTCGGAATCGCGCCGTCGACACGAACTAAGAGGTGACCATCGCCCGTCAGCTTGTGATCGATGCGCGGCCTCGGTGGGCCTCCCTCCGTCGTCACCGTGCGGTTGTCGATGCGCACGTAGTCATCGGCAAGCACCCGGACGCGGGCCGGTCCGTCGACCTTGGGCCCCGGGCTGATGTGCACCACATAGCTGTTTCGGTTCACCGCAAACGCTGAGATCGCGGCCCGAAACGCCGCAGCCTCCTTCGGCTGCTGTTCGAACGCTGGTGGCAGAATCTGATCGTCGAAATAACTATCGTCGATGATGATTCGATCGACGGTATCCACCCCTCGTAGATGCATGGCCTCGCCCAGTGCGGCCAGACCGGCGTATCCCAGGCTCGGATCACCAGATGGTCGAAGCACCAGCGTCGCCACATGCCCGTTTTCGATCTTTCCTTCGACCCTGGTGGCGGCGCGGAACGTGGGTCCCAGCCGCCAGAGGGCCGCCGCCGAGGTGAGGAGCTTTTGGTTGGACGCCGGGTTTCGGGGGCGTTCGGGTCGATTGCGGTACAGTTCCTCCGCATCGTGCAAGCGAACGACGTGAATCCCAAGCCCCCCGCCAAGCCCGGCCTGCCGTACCAGGTTCGCGATCGTCTGCGCAAGCGGCTCGGGCCCCTTGGCGCGCGCACCAGGGCTCACGACCAGCAGGCCAACGATCGCGAAACAAAGAAGCGCTCGGTGCGCCATCGTCTGCAGCCTAGCAGCGCGCTGCTTCTGCTCCTAGTGATCGGCCTTGGCTGCACGGAGCCCGAGGTTCACGACCCGAACGCTTTGGTCGTGATGCTCCCCCGGGACGCGGAACAGCTCGACCCCCGCTTTGTGAGTGACCCCTATGGCCTGCGCATCTCGCGGCTCCTCTTTGCCTCGCTGGTGACGATCGATCCGAGGACACTCGAGGTGATTCCGGACCTCGCGGAGTCGGTGACTGCGGTGAGCCCGACGCGATTCGAGGTGCGGCTCCGCGACGGACTGCGCTTCAGCGACGGCAGCCCCCTGGACGCACGAGACGTGGTGGCCACCTTCGAGGGCGTCGTCGACCCGAGGCTCCGAAGCCGCTACGCGCATACCTATCGAAGGATCGCTGAGATGCGAGTGCCCGACCCGCGGACAATCGTCTTCATCCTCCGCGAGCCTCACGCCACCTTCCTCACGGACCTCGAGCTTCCAATCGTCCGGAGCGAGGACGCGTTTCGACGTGTCGCAACGCCCGACAACCCGTTACCGATCGGCGCGGGCCCCTTCCGTCTGCTCAAGCGCGAGCCAGGGGTTCTCGAGCTAACCGCCAACCCGCATTGGCACCGGGGAACACCGAAGTACCCAAACCTGCGATTTGTCGTCATCCGTGACGACAATACCCGGGCACTGCGAATGCTCGCGGGGCAGGGCGACCTCGCCATTGCGTCGATACCTCCACTCCTACTGCCCTTGTTTCGAGACGACCCGCGATTCGAAACGCGGCGGGTTGCAGGAATCTCCACGATGTATCTCGGGTTTCACACCGCCTCATCGAAGCTCGATGACGTTCGGGTGCGGCGCGCGATTGGATACGCGATCGACCGGGATCTGCTGGTGCGCGCGAAGTACGACGGCCTCGCGCGGGTCACTGATAGTTGGATCCCGCAGGGCCATTGGGCGCACGTCGATACAGCGCCACCGCGCCCCTTCGACCCCGACAAAGCTCGCCTCTTGTTGGACGCCGCCGGGTTCCCGGACCCACCGGGCTCGGAGCCTCGCATGCGTCTCGTGCTCCGAACCACTTCCGAACGCTTTCGTCAGTCGGTCGCGCGCGCGATCGCGGCGATGCTGAGGGAGGTCGGCATAGAGGTCGACGTGCGGCCCTCGGAAGCCGCGACGCTGATCTCGGACCTCAACCGGGGCCGCTTCGAGATCACGCTGCTGCAAGTGCCCGAGGTGATCGAGCCTCACGTCCTCAGCTGGTTTTTCGACTCGTCACGAATTCCCGGTTCGGAAAACGAAGGCGCGAACCGATGGCGCTACCGAAATGAGGAGCTCGATGGGCTCTTCGAGGTGGGCAGAACCCAAGTCGATCGGCAGCGGCGTCGGTCGGCCTATGCGCGAGTCCAGAACATCCTTGCCCGTGACCTTCCCGTGCTGCCCTTGTGGCAGCCGGACACGGTCGCGGTCGTCCGTCGCGAGTCGAGCTTCGAGGTGCCCCGAGACGGACGCTTCGGCACGCTGGCGTTCTGAGCGCGCAGTGGTACCGTGCAGCGTGATCCTGAGGGACCCGGTCCACGGTTTGATCGCCTTCGAAGGCATGGCGGAGCGGGTGATCCGTTCCCTCCTCGATACACGGGAGGTACAGCGCCTGCGCCGCGTTCGGCAGCTTGGGCTCGCGTCCCTGGTCTTTCCGGGCGCAGAACACACCCGCTTTTCACACGCTGTCGGCACGGCGCACATCATGCAGTCCCTTCAGCGCCGGCTCGATGTGTGCAGCGACGACCTGCCGGCCGACCAGAAGCTCGACGATGAAGCCAGGGCCGAAGGCCTAGCCGCCGCGCTACTTCACGACTTGGGTCACGGGCCGTTTTCGCATCTTTTCGAGGAGGTGCTCCCCCACGCCAAACATCACGAGCAGTGGACACAGGAGATCATTCTCGATCCATCGACCGAGGTGCACCAGGCTCTCCAGTCGATCTCAGCGGGCATGGCGGAGCGGGTCGCGGGGTTACTGAGCGGCAACTACCGGCTCGGCTACCTCAGTCAAAGCGTCAGCGGTACGTTGGACGTAGATCGGGCTGACTACCTGCTCCGTGACAGCCACATGACGGGCGTTCGCTACGGGTTGTACGACCTCGACTGGTTGCTGCAGGCGTTGACGTTTGCGTGTGTGGATGACCGGTGGGTTCTTGCTGTGCAAGGCCCCAAGGGCTTGCCGCCAGTGGAGAGCTTCTTCCTCGGACGCCACTTCATGCACCAACAGGTGTACCACCACAAGACCACGCGCGCGGCAGACGCCCTGGTGCGTGCGATCTTCATGAGGGTGAGCGAGCTAATCTCGGACGGCACCCCGCCAGACCCGCTGCTGCCTGCATTTCGGGCGGCCGCCCTTGGTGAGTTGGTCTCGCTCGACGAACACCTACAGATGGACGACGCGGAGCTGCTGACCTGCCTGAGCGCATGGGAACGCGGAGGCGACCCCACGCTTGCTCAGCTCAGCAAACGCCTTCGCTGCCGGCAGCTTCCAAAAACAATGCCACTTCCCGACAACCGGCCGGACCTATGGAGCGAAGCGCTCGCGCGCGTCGAGGAAATCGTCGCCATCGGAGGACTTCGTCCCGACCTCACGGTCTGGCTCGATGTCGCCGAGGACGTGCCTTACAGCGAACCCATCGACGGCAGCACCGATGGCATGTGGGTGACGCGCCGCCACCAACCTCTACAGCGCCTGGGCGACGCGTCCTTCCTTCGCGGCCCACTCCGAAACAAACGCATCGAGCGTCCGCGTCTCATCTTTCCGGTAGAGTTCCGGGACGAGGTGGTCGCAGCGATGCATCAGGTGCTCGAGTGACAGTCCGAGCGCGAACGGGCGATTTGCGGTAAGGTCAGGGCTAGACGGAACCGGTTGGGGGATGGCCAGGATTCTCATCGTCGATGATCAGGACAACGCGCGCGGCATGCTTTCGGAGATGCTGCAAACGGAGGGCTATGACGTCGACCAGGCGGCAAGCGGCGAGGCGGCGAGCATCATGGTGGCCGAGCGTGGCTATGACCTGGTCATCACCGACCTGAGAATGGGAGATGTGGGCGGCTTGGAGGTGCTGAAGCGCGCGCGCGAAACGTCCCCCTTGACCGAGGTGATTGTCATGACCGCCTTCGGTACGATCGAAGACGCGGTGGAAGCCATGCGCTTTGGCGCGCGCGACTTCGTTCAGAAACCGTTTGTCGAGGAAGAGCTTCTCGGCAAGGTCTCGCGAGCCACGCGGACGCAGCAACTGGCGGGCGAGCAACGCGCTGCGGCGGCAGATTTCCGGGAACGATACAACTTCGGCAACATCATCGGGCAGTCTGCGGAGATCCGCGACATCCTGGGGCGCATCGTCCGCATCGCGCCCACGGACGCGACCGTGCTCATCACCGGTGAGAGCGGGACGGGCAAAGAGCTGGTTGCGCGAGCCATTCACGCCAACTCGTTGCGCGCAGAGAGGCCCTTCGTCTCGATCAACTGCGCGGCGCTCCCCGAGACACTCCTCGAGAGCGAGCTCTTCGGACACATGCGTGGGGCATTCACCGGCGCCGTGCAGACACGCAAGGGCCTCTTCGAAGAAGCCAACGGCGGGACGTTCTTCTTCGACGAGATTGCCGAGACCCCCCCTTCACTGCAAGCGAAGCTGCTCCGCGCGATTCAGGAAGGCGAAATCCGTAGACTCGGCGAAAATAATTCGATCAACGTCGATGCGCGCATCATCGCCGCGACGAACCAGGACCTGCGGGTCCGCATCGAGGAGAAACTCTTTCGCGAGGACCTGTACTACCGGCTCAACGTCGCGCGTTTCGAGCTTCCGCCGCTGCGGGATCGTAAAACGCACCTCCCGCCCATCGTCGACAGCTTCCTCGAGAAGTACGGCAAAAAGATGACCCGGCACGCGACGCTCGGCCCCGGCGTCATGGACTATCTACGCGGATACGACTTCCCGGGGAACATTCGAGAGCTCGAAAACCTGATCGAGCAGGGGGTGGCCTTAGCCCAGGATGGGCAGATTCATCTCGCAGACATCGTCCCGAGCTCGAACGGCAACGGTGCCGCCTGGCGACCGGGCCGCCAATCGCTGGCGGACATCGTGCAGAATGTCGAGCGCGACGCCATCGTTCGCGCTCTGCGCCAGGTCGAAGGGAACAAAGAGCGTGCCGCCGCGCTCCTCGAGCTCAGCCCGACCACCCTGTGGCGCAAAATGAAACGCCTTCGGCTCGAGTGGCCCTAAGGCGGATGCACCGCGGCTACTGGGACTGCTCTTCACGAGCCGCGTCAATACGTTGCTCGCGATCGTAGGCGTGCCCGACGACGTCCTGGAACTGCCTCGAGACTATCTCGGGCACCTGCGAGGCACCCGCATCGTGCGCAGGGGGCTGCGTCACGTTGTGCACTTGCTCCCCGATCTCTATGGTGATGCGATCGGTCGCGGCACTGACGTCTCGCCCGAGCTCCTGCGCCTCATCGGTGTCGGCGACCCGCATGAGATGCTGGAAGGCCGAGCGCTCGCCGAGCTGAACGAAAAAGAGGAGGTACACCAGGAAGGCCAGGACGGCGCCCCTCCACATCAGCCTCATCGATCGCTTGATCATGCCTCTTCCCGACGGATACCATAACTCCGCATTTTCTTGTGACGGTTGGTGCGCTCCACGCCGAGAATCGTCGCGGCCCGGGAGATGTTCCAACCCGCTTCGTCCAGCGTCTGAAGGATGTAATCCTTCTCGGCGCGGCTACGATACTCGCGCAAAGTCAGGCGTTCACCCCCGCCGTCGCGCGCGGCGGGCAGGTCAGACGGTGGGGAAGACTGGCGTCGAGCTTCGCTGAGCATCCCCTCTTCAGGCAGATCGTCGAGCGTGATCCTGTCACCGCTCAAGATCGCCATCCGCTCCACGACGTTTCGGAGCTCACGCACGTTGCCAGGCCATTGCCGCTCTGCGAGCGCGTCGAGGACATCCTCGTCGATCGGCTTCTCCCGTAGCCCATTCTCCAGAGAAAACTCTTGGAGGAAGCCCGTGGCCAACAGGACGACATCGGACCTTCTCTCGCGGAGCGGTGGGCTCACGATGGGGACGACGTTGAGGCGAAAGTAGAGATCCTCTCGAAAATGTCCGTCTCTCACCTCGAGCTCCAGGTCCTTGTTGGTGGCTGCCAGCACGCGCACGTCGATCGCGATGGTTTTCTCGCCACCCACGCGAGAGATTTCGCCGCTCTGAAGCGCACGCAACACCTTGGCTTGAGCACTCGCGCTCATGTCGCCGATTTCATCGAGGAACAGAGTGCCGCCATTGGCGAGCTCGAACAGACCCTTCTTGCGGCCTTGCGCGCCTGTGAATGCGCCGCGCTCGTAGCCGAAGAGCTCGCTTTCGATCAATTCCGCCGGGATGGCAGCGCAGTTCACTTTGACGAAGGGCTTGTCCGCGCGCGGGCTGAGTCGATGAATCGCGCGCGCGACCAACTCTTTTCCGGTTCCGCTTTCCCCAAAGATGAGCACACGCCCGTTGGTCGGCGCGACCTTCTCGAGCTGCGCGAACAGAGCGCGCATGACGCGGCTCTCGCCGATCATTTCGTACCGGTGCTCGACGTGGGCGCGCAGCTGCTCGACCTCACGTTGCAGTTGCCAGGTCTGCAGCGCGTTGCGAACGGTGACCAAGATGCGATCCCGATCGAGTGGCTTCTCGAAAAAGTCGGTCGCACCGAGCTGCACGGCTTGGACCGCCTCCGCGACCGACGCGTGGCCCGACACCATGAGCACGGGAAGCCTTCGCGTCTCCGGTTCGCTGCGAATCTTCTGGAGTGCTTCGATGCCGCTCATCTTCGGAAGGCGCACGTCGAGTATGAGCAGGTCTACCTCTTGGCTGCCGAGGGTCTCGAGACACTGTTCCGCTGACGACGCCTCGAGTGTGTTGAACCCGGAGCCTTCGAGCACCATTCGTAGAGTACGCCGGATGTTTTTTTCATCGTCGACGACGAGAATTGTGGCAGCCATGCAACGCCGCTTATATCACGGCGTATTATGGGCCACCCAAAGAGTGATAGGGTTGGGGCTCGTGAAGCAAGGGGAGTCCGCTACGGAACGCTTCGAGGCGTTCCTCGAAGATGTGAGGCCACCGACGGGAGGCGTCGCCTACGCGGAGCTCGCGGCGGAGGTCTCGCCGCTCTTGCCGCTGCTGGGCGAGCTGCCTGTGGATGAACGCACCCGCGGGGACTACGAATCGTTCGGATTCCGTGAGTGTTTCGCGGTACTGACGCTGTTGGGTCGGCGTCTCGCCTTGCTCGACCTCACGCCGACGGCCGCGATTCAAGTGGTGGCGCTCGCCGTCCGCTCCATCGAGCGCCCGCAAGAAACGTTCTCGCGAGAGTTTGCGCAGCGCGCTGTCGAGGCATCCATGGAAGGGTTCGTTCTCGGGCGCGAGGAACGAAGTGCGCAGACCGCGGAAGCGCGCGCGTCCAAACCGCTACGCCCTTTGCGCATCGGCGACGCGGTGTTCGCGTTGATCCTGTCGGGGGTGCACGAGCCGGCGGTCTTGAGCGAGTGTGTCGACGCGCTCGGACGCGCGATGCTCAACTCTGACGTCGAGATGGCGGTCGTCGATGTCACCCAGATCGGCGACCCGAATCGGGAACGAGCGACGGCAATCTTCGCGGCCGACGAGATCACGAGGATGCTCGGCGGCGTCTGTGTGTTCACCGGCGTCGATGCTCGATGGAGAGCGGCCGCTGCCGACGCGCGCATCCCTCTAGACGAGCTACAGATCGCCCTCGACCTCCGTGGAGCTGTCGCCGCTGCGCAGGCGATGGCCGCGGGCGCCAACGACATGGCAAAACCAACCTGGCGCGCGCTGCTCGACCGACTCCGCCGATGAAACGCCTTACGCTACTCGGGCGCTAGCTGGCGCAGGGCCTTCTTGGCGGCTGCTTTGGTCTTACGGTGAGTGGCGGCGCGCTCCAGCCACTTGCGAGCTTCGGTCACGTTGTCTAGCTCTTGGTAGCATTTGCCGATTGCAAGCTCTTCGTCCGGCGTGGGCGCGTAGTCCTCGTCGGCACGCGCGCGGCGTTCGGTCTCGTCGATCTTCAGTTCGCAAACGGAGGCCTGAGCCCCGTCCGCCATGGCGACCGAGGCGGGGGCCGGAGCCTGCCCGCCGGCACGTGGCTCGTTCTCAGACAACCGCGCCCTGCGTTTCGCCCGCTGTGGTTCCGGCTGCCCCTTTTTCGCCTCGGTTTTTGCGAGTTGAAAGGCCCGCGCCGGGGCGTTCATGCCTGGCGCCGGCCCCGCCACAGCGAGGCTTCCCGCGAGCCCCGCTTCGGCGTCCTCCCGGACCTGCTCTGCCACGACCGCATCTTCCGCGTGCTTCTCGTCGGCTGGGGCGACGTCGCCCTCGAACGCGGCCTCCTGCGGGATCGTCCAAACTCCGACCCCAACGGCAAGCATCGCGATCGCTGCCATTGCCCAGGGCGCGGGCTGCAGTCTCCGCTTCTTCACCGGGACCTCTTCGGGGACCCGTGCGCCAGCGGCGCGAAGAATCGTCGCATCGAGCTCGACCGGCGGTTGCTCGATCGGCAGCTGCTCCGCCGCGAGCAGGACTGCCTTCAGTTCATCGAAGGCCGCGCGACACTCGGGGCATCGCGCCAGAATTTCGCGTACGCCGTCCCGGTCGACCGCTTCGCGTTCGATTAGCTCCAGGACCTGCTCGTTGCACTCGTCACAGTTCATGCGGTTCTTTCAAATCGCTCAAGGCATGCTGCAAATGCTCGAGGGCGTAGCGCATTCGGCTCTTCACCGTGTTGACGGGAGCCCCGACGACCCCGGCGATTTCCCTGAACGCAAACCCTTGAAGCTGACGCAACAGAAACACCTCGCGCTGCTCGTCGGGTAGCTCCTCCACCGCGTGGGCGATCCGTTCCCTCACCAGCCCACCGCTCGCGAGTTCTTCGGTTGAGGGAGCAAAGCTCGCAACTCGCTCGCCTACGGGCCGAGCCGACTGAGGTTGAGGTGCGTCCAGGGAGGCATGTCCGCGGAACTTCATCTTGCGCTGATGGTCGATGCACAGGTTTCGCGCGATCGTATACAGCCAGGTCGCGAACTTGGCGTCTCCACGGAAATCGTCGCATCGTTCGATGACCTTCATCCAAACGTCCTGATATAGCTCCTCCGCACGCCCCCGGTCCCGCGCCGATCGCAGCAGGAAGTTGAAAATCGGCCCGCGGTATCGAACGAGCAACGTTTCGAACGCCCGCGAGTCGCCCTCGCGGTACGCCGCAAGCAGCAGTTCGTCGCACAGATCGCTCAAAACACGCTCCCCGCTTTGCCGTGCAAATTATATGGCGTCGGATGACCACACATCGATCGACGTCTGAGACTGGGAGAGGATCTACTCGATTCCCCCCCTGCAAGTGAAGGACAATTCAGCACTTCTGCGAATTCGCCAACTAGGAAAATGCCCTGGACCTTCATTGACCCACGTGCTGGCGCTGCGGTATAAGCGCGGGGACTGCCGGGGGGCAATTTCGCTTCAGATGGTGGTTACTTAGAGGGGAATTGCGATGCGCAGGACAGTTGCGCTCTCAGTCGCGTTGCTATGCATGGGGGCAGGGGGCGCCTTCGGGGCCGCCCAGGCTCAGGATGCGCCGGCGCCGAACACATCAAGCGACGCACCGGCCGCGCCAGTAGTAGCGGCACCGGCCGCACGGGCAGTAGCGGCACCGGCCGCACCGGACAGGACGATCGATGCCGGCACATACGCGGTGCGCCTTCGCGATCTCGAACAGCGCGTCAACGAGCTGAAGGAGCAGATCTTTCGCTCCAAAGCAAGGCTGTCGCTGCTAGCCGAGACGGTGCTCGAAGGTGTCGTGGGCGGTGGCCAGGCGGTCATTATCCACGAGAACCGTATGTCGCAGTCGTACAGGTTGGTGCGAGTCGTGTACGCCCTCGATGGCGCTCCGATCTTTACCAAGGCCGATGAGGAAGGCTCCCTCGGCGAACAGCAAGAGTTCGAGGTCTACAACGGGAGCATCGTTCCGGGCGAGCACACCCTCACTGTCAACCTCGAGTACCGAGGGCACGGCTACGGCGTCTTTGCGTACCTGAAGGGGTACCGCTTCAAGGTAAGGTCGACCTACACCTTTGCGGTGCCCGAAGGCCGCGTCGCGACCGTTCACGTAGTCGGCTACGAAAAGGGCGGTCCGACGACGCCGCTCGAAGAGCGACCGGCGGTGCGATACATCGAGCGCGTCGAACGACAGGTTCGACCCGATGCAGGCGGTGAGGGCGATCGGTAATGCAACCTCGTGGGGCGACAACATCGCCGCCCACACCGACACTTGGCAGGGGGCAAGCACGACGGGCATGGCGGGATTGGGTCCCGCTGGCGCTGTGCGTCAGCCTCGTTGCGACCGTCGCGTCCGTTACGTTGGTTGCTCGTGGGGTCGCAGCGCAGGATGTGACCGCTGCGAATCGCGAAGTGGCGGATCTCGAATCGGACACGGAACGCTTGATGGCCCAGCGGGTCCGGCGTCAGGACCTCAAGAGCGACACGTTCGTCGAAGAGCGCCTCACCGACGGAGAGCTGTACCTTCGCCTCGAAGACTACCTTCGCGCCGCGATTCTTCTGATGGACATCGTAGAGCACTACCCGACGCATCGCGCGTACCCGGAGGCGCTGTTTTTGCTGGGGGAGTCGTTGTTCTTGGCGGGCGACCACCTCGGCGCGCGAAAGCGCTACGCGGAAGTGATCAACCGCGGCGCCGAGCCGACCTTCTCGCCATACCTCCAGATGGCGCTCAGCCGCCTCATCGAAATTGCGATTCACACCCGTGATTTTCGCGAGGTCGACGGATACTTCGCGCGCCTGGAAGCTCTGCCGTCTGCCACCCTCTCGGTCACCACGGCGCATTTTCGCGCGAAGTACTTGTACAACCGAGCCGTTCCCATCGACGACGTGCTCAACGCCCCGCGTGACGCCGCGGTTCGAGGAGTCGATGTAGTACGGCTCGAGCAGGCGCGTCAGGGCTTTGTCGCGATCCCGAGCGGCACGGAGTTTTCCCTGCGATCCAAGTATTTCGTCGGGACCATTCATACCCTGCGGGGCGAATACCTCGACGCGATTGCGGCGTTTCACGGTGTCCTCGGGAACGAAGCGGCGAACGACCAGGAACGCCGGGTCGTCCCGCTCACGTACCTCGCGCTCGGGCGCCTCTACTACGAAAGCGAACAGCTCGAACAGGCGCTCGAAGCCTATCGAGCGATCGAACAAACCTCGTCGCTCTTCGCCCCGGCCCTCTACGAGCTCGCGTGGACCTACATCAGGATGGGCGATGCCATTCAGGCCGAGCGCGCACTGGAGCTCCTCTCTGTGGCGGCGCCCGATAGTCCGCTGAACGCCGATGGCCAGGTTCTGCGAGGCGACCTGTTGGCCCGTAGCGGTCGCTACAGTGAAGCCGAGGTCGTGTTCGACGAGGCACGGGCGACGTTCGAGCCTATCCGCGACGAACTGGATCGCACGCGCCGCGAGCACCCGGACCTTCATGGCTATTTTCAGGAGCTTGTGCGCGAAACCCTAGAATCTTTCGCCGTTGATGACTTCGGGCCCGCATCCGCCCGCCGGTGGGTGGTCCGCGGCGGCGACGACGGGGCGGCGGCGGCGGGGGTGGCCGA
>QMMB01000043.1 GCA_003647035.1 Deltaproteobacteria bacterium
TCGTCGTGGTCTTTCCATGCGAGCCGGCAATGGCGATACCGTCTTTGAGCCGCATCAGCTCACCGAGCATCTCCGCCCGGGGGATCACCGGCACCCCTGCGCTACGGGCCGCAACCCGCTCGGGGCTAGCCGGGGGGACCGCCGACGAAAAGACGACGACATCCGCGTGGGTCACCTGCGCGGCCTCGTGGCCCACGTAGATCTTCGCGCCCTTCTCAGCGAGGCGGCGCGTGTATTCGTTGTCGTGGAGGTCGGACCCCGTCACTTCGAAGCCGGAGTCGAGGAGCACCTCTGCGATGCCGCTCATCCCGACCCCGCCGACGCCTACGAAATGAACGGACCGAATTCTGCCGCGAAACATGCTCGCTTACTCCCACACGGCTCCATCAACGACAACCGGGCGGCGCGGGCGATGGGTCGCGGGGCGCAAAGCAACTTCGGAGCCGCCGAGGCGAAGCATCGGCGACATCGCAAGCCCACAATAGCGCACGCCCGGCGGCGGCTCACTCTCGGGCGCCGCCATGGGTTCTCCCCTGGGCTCCGCGCCTCCGAGCCATCCCATCATATCGTCGACGATGGCTGCCGCGGCATCGGGTCTGCCGTGAGATCGCGCCGCGCGCGCCATCGCTTGGCGCCTAGCGGGATCGTCTAGCAGGTTCCCGATGAGCTCCCCCAACGCATCGACTTGGAGGTCCGCCTCTCGAATGCAGATCGACCCACCCTGCTCTTCGAGCGCTTTCGCATTCTTGGCTTGATGATCATCAGCAGCGAACGGGAACGGAATCAGGATGGATGGACGACCAATGGCGCAGAGCTCGGCCAAGGTCGTGGCGCCTGCGCGGGCGACGACCAACGCCGCGTTCGAATAAGCGCGCGCCATCTCATCGATGAAGGTCACGACCTTGGCGCGGATACCGAGCGCCCGATAGGTCGCCTCGACCTCCTCGCGCATCGACTCCCCCGCCTGATGCACGACTTGGAGGTCACGATGGGCAAGGCCCGCCTGAGCGAGCGAGCGTGGGACATCTTCGTTCAGCTTCTGGGCGCCCTGCGATCCGCCGAGGACGAGCACCGCGCGCGCGCGGGACTCGAATCCCTCGGGATCCGCGATCGCGAGTCGCGCGTGCTCGACGAACTCGCGCCGAACCGGATTGCCCGTCAGTCGCGACTTGTTCTTCCCGAACACCTCTTCGGTCTGCTCGAAGGCGATGTAAGCGCGGTCGACGAAGCGGGCAAGGAGTCGATTGGTCATCCCGACGTAGGCATTCTGCTCGAGAACCGCGGTCGGGCGCCCCGACAGCGATGCGGACATCAGCACCGGACCCGACGCGTAGCCGCCAACGCCCAACACCAAGTCCGGCTCGAAGTCGCGCATGAGGGCGGACGCTTCCTTCATCGCCGTCGGAATGCGCGCGAGGCTCTTGAAACGTGCGCTCACTCCCTGACCTTTGAGGGGAGTCACTTTCAGCAGCTCCAAGGCCTCGCCACGCCCCGGAAGAATGCGCGCTTCGATGCCACGTGCGGTGCCCACGAACTTCACCTCGAGCCCGGGGACCCGTTCCCGAAGCTCCTCGACGACGGCCAGCCCGGGAAAGAGATGTCCTCCCGTGCCACCGCCGGCAACCATGATGCGTTGGATCATCATGCACCTCCCCTGGCCGTTCGTAGCCTCGGCTGGGGTTTCGTCGGTTTGATGAGCGCCGGGGCTTCCCCCGTCCGCGATACGCCGTAACGCGAGGTGTTGAGGATGATGCCGGCCGCGGCAGCGTTCACGAGGAGTGACGAACCACCGTAGCTAACGAAAGGAAGCGCCAGGCCCTTGGTGGGTAGGAGCCCCATGGCGACCGCCAGATTGGTGAATGCCTGAAGGCCGATGAACAGGGTCATGCCTACCGCGAGGTAGCCGGCGTACTCGTCCTGCGCGCGCCATGCGGCCCGAAGGCCGCGAAAAACCACCCATCCGAAAGCGGCGCAAAGGAGCACGATTCCGATGAAGCCAAGCTCTTCGCCGATGATCGCGCTAATGAAATCGGTGTGCGCCTCCGGCAAGAACAACAATTTCTGGCGGCCGTCGCCCAAACCGACGCCCGTCCAGCCGCCGGAGCCAAAGCTCATCAGCGATTCCGTGATCTGGTACCCGGCGCCCTGCCTGTGCTCGAACGGCTCGAGGAACGCTTGGATGCGGCGCATTCGATAGGGCGACGATGCGATGGCGGCGTACCCGACCGGGATGGCCAACAGCACACAGCCCAGCAGGTAGCCCGCCTTCGCGCCCGCGGCGAAAAGCACGACGAACGTCAGGAGCGCGATCATCACCGCGCTGCCGAAGTCGGGTTGCGCCAGGCACAGGAGCATCAAGAGGCCAGCGACGAGCACATGCGGGAGGAACCCGATAGAGAACGTTCGCATTTGGTTGGACTTCTTCGCCAACGAGTGGGCGAGCCACATGATCATGGCAAGCTTCGCCAGCTCGGCGGGTTGCACGTTTACGGGTCCCACCGTGAGCCAACGCGTCGCGCCGCCTGCACTGCGTCCGAATCCCAGAGCGACGGCGACCATCAGCACGATGGACATCAGCAGGAGGGGATATGTGGAGCGCCGGAGCAAGCCGATGTTGAGACGAGCAGAGACGACGAGGACGACAAACGCGGCGGCAGCGAAAATCGTTTGTCGGACAACGAAGTGGTGGCCGTCGCCGAACATGTTGTTCGCGTAGACCGCGCTCGCGCTGTAGACCATCACGACGCCGAACGCGATCAGGCCCACGAGCGTCGCAGCGAGCGTCACGTCGACGGGGCCTGGCTCCAACGGAGCTATTGATTTTGACGCGCGTGTCATGGTTGCTCTCCCAGGGTTTCGACGGCTCGTTGGAAGCGATCGCCACGCTCGGCGTACGAGCGGAACATATCGAAGCTCGAACAGGCCGGCGCGAGGAGCACCGTGTCGCCGGGCCGAGCCAGTGCAGCAGCGTGCGTGACCGCGTCGCTCATCGAGGACGCATGCCGGAACTCGACTGCAGAACCAGCGAACGCCCGCTCCAGCAGGGAGGCGGCCTCGCCGAGCACGACGACCGCCCGCCCCTCTTTGGACATGCGCTGCTGAAGTGGCTGGTAGCTGCCTCCTTTGTCGACGCCGCCAGCGATGAGAACGATTTTGCCTTTCGACGGCGTCAAACCGTCGATCGAGGCAACCGCGGCACCCACATTGGTGGCCTTCGAATCATCTATATACTCAACACCGTCGACGGAACGAACGTACTGCGTTCGGTGAGCCAGGCCCCTGAACTCACGGAGCACCGAAGCGATGTCGTCGTCGCGAACACCCAGCAAGCGCGCCGCAAGCGCAGCCGCGCAGGCGTTCGACACGTTGTGTGACCCTCGAATCCGCAGCTCGTCAACCGGCACACGGAGGCCACTCTGCAAATCCGCGAGCACACCGTCGACCACGCGAACGTCACCGGCACGGCCGCCGAACAGCACCACCGTCCCGTCGTCCTCGATGAGCTCCCGAAGATCGGCGGCGTCGGCCGGTAGCACCGCGAAGTCGTCGGCATCCTGACGCTCGAAGATACGGGCCTTGGCCGCCGCGTAGGCTTCGAACGACGGGTATCGGTCGAGGTGGTCGGGGGTGATGTTGAGCAAGATGGCGACGTGCGCCTTCATCTGCGACACGCGTTCGAGCTGGAAGCTCGAGAGCTCGACGATGACGAGGCCGCCCTTCGCTCCGGCGTCGGTGCCCGCAGCCTCGATCATGGGGCGGCCCAAATTGCCCCCAACAAACACCGGACGTTCGAGCCGGCGGCTCATCTCACCAATCAACGTGGTGACGGTGCTCTTGCCGTTGGTGCCGGTGATCGCGACGATGGGCGCCTCGATGAAGCGTGCTGCGAGCTCTATCTCGCTGACGACCGGCACACCATGTTGTTCGGCTCGATCGAGCTGCGCGAGCGGCGGTACGCCCGGCGAGACGACGATCAGCTCCAAGTCCTCGAAGGCGCTGTCGGGGTGCCCGCCTAGCACGAGCTGCGCCCCGAGCTCCTCGGCTTCGGTTGCCGCAGCACCCAACGCATCTCGGTCGCGCTGGTCGTTCACGACGACTCGCGCGCCGCGCCCGGCCATGAAGCGCACGACGGCCAGCCCGCTCTCGCCGAGCCCCACCACCATCGTGTTTTTCCCGGAGAGATCCAAAGTTACCTCAGCTTCAACGTGGCCAAGCTGAACACCGCCAGCACGATCGCGATAATCCAGAATCGAACGATGACCCGCGGCTCGGGCCAACCCTTCTTCTCAAAGTGATGGTGAATCGGCGCCATCAAAAAGATGCGCCTCCCCGTGAGGCGGAAGTATCCGACCTGGAGGATGACGCTCACTGCTTCGACGACGAAGATCCCACAGAGAATCACGGAGAGGAGCTCGTTCTTGGTCAGAACCGCTAGCGCACCAAGGCCGCCGCCGAGAGCGAGGGAGCCCACGTCACCCATGAAGACCTGAGCGGGGTATGTGTTGTACCAAAGGAACCCGAATCCGACGCCAACCATGGACGCCGCAAAGATGCTGAGCTCGCCGGCGCTCTCGATGTGAGGGATGTCGAGGTATCCGGCAACGACGTTGCCGAACAGGGTCAGACCCGCAAGGTATGCAAGGATGGCGTAGGTGCCTGCCGAGATCATGACCGGACCGATGGCCAGACCATCGAGGCCGTCCGTCAGGTTCACCGCGTTCGATGTGCCGACCATGACGAACGAGGAGAAGATGACGTAGAGCCAGGGTGGCAGCTCGATCGGGTATTTCGAGAACGCGAAGAACGGAGCGGCGAGCCGGTGCCGGATTTCCAGCCAATCGCTCGGCAGGCCGGCTTCACCGTAGTAGAGCCAGCTGCAGACGAGAATCGCGGTGCCGAACTGCAGAAGGAGCTTGTACCGGCCCGACAGACCCCGGGTCGAACGCGTGCGGATCTTGGACGTATCGTCGATGTAGCCGACGACGCCGTAAGCCACCGTGATCAAGGTGACGACCCAGACCATCGAATTGGAAGGGTCCGCCCACAATACCGTGGACAGCACGAGTGCCAGCAACATGAGAGCGCCGCCCATGGTGGGCGTCCCGGCCTTGGACAAATGCGTCTCCGGGCCGTCCGTACGAACGACCTGGCCGATCTGCTTGCGCTGCAATCGACGAATGAACCAAGGATAAAGCCCAAAAGTCAGCAAAAGCGACGTCATCGTCGCCATGAGGAAACGGAACGGGACGTACCGAAGAACGTTGAGAAACGATAACGACTCGTGCGTGTGCAGCGGATAGAGCAAGTAGTAGATCATCGTCCCTTCCCTTCCAGAAGGGGAGCGATCACGCGTTCCATCTCCATCGACCGCGAACCTTTCACCAAGATGACGGCGTTCAACGGAAGGCGACCGGAAAGCTCTCCACATTCAGCAGCATCTTCGAACCAAAGGGTGTCAACACCGCGAGCGTTCGCCGTCGCAACCGCCTCGCGCATCGCCTCGCCGCAGCCCACGAACAGAAACACACCGGCATCGGAGACGAGTTCACCAACCTGTTGGTGCGCCTCCTCGCTGTGGCCTCCCAGCTCCTTCATATCGCCGAGCACAGCGACCAACGGCGCCTCGCGCTTGGCTGCAATCGCGCGGGCAGCATTCAGCGCCACCTCGAGCGATGCGGGATTCGCATTGTAAGAGTCGTCGATGATGAGGCGGTCACCGCTCCCCACGCGGGGTTGCATGCGGCCAGGCGAAGGCGCAACTCCTGCCATTCCGCGAGCAGCAGCCTCGATCGACGCTTCCAAACCGAAGACGATTGCTAGAGCGCCCGCCGCATTGAGAACCGCTCCCTCCCCCAACAACCGCATCGCGATCTGGACGTCCCGACCGCGAACTTGAAACTGGGCCCGGGTACCGTGCGCGTCGACATCCCAGCCGATGACGCGTACGTCGTTGCCCGCAGTACGGCCGTAGAAGAGCCTGCGTTTGGCACCCACGACTGAGGCGCGCTTCTTCAGCGGCGGGTCATCCCCGTACGCGACGGCTACGCCGTCCGGAGCGATGGCATGTAAGAGCGAGACTTTCTCATCCGCCACGGCTTCCACTGAACCGAGTCCCTCGGTGTGCGCCATGCTCGCCCGCGTTACGATGCCTATGTCGGGCGCCGCAATCTCGGCCAATCGCGCGATCTCGCCCGGCTCGCTCGTTCCCATCTCGATGACGGCCGTGTCGACTGTCTCGTCGAGCTGGAAGAGCGTCATGGGAACACCGATTCGATTGTTGAGGTTGCCCGCGGTCTTGAGCACTCGGTGACCCGATGATTGCAGGGCGGCGGCGACAAGGTCTTTCGTGGTCGTCTTGCCCACGGAGCCGGTGATTCCAACGACCTTTCCGTTCCATGCGGCGCGGTGGACCTTCGCAAGGTCGCCAAGGGCGAGTAGCGTGTCCGCCACCTCTACCGCGCTCACGTGGCCGGGAAGCGACGCTCCACGCTCCACAATCACCGCCGCAGCTCCTGCATCCACCGCCTGCGTCACGAACTCGCGCGCGTCGAATCGCTCGCCACGCAACGCCACGAACAGGTTGCCGGGCTCGACGGCACGGGAATCCGTCGCCACACCGCGTACCCCTTCCCATGCTGGTCCGCCCGCAGCGCCCTGCGTCGCAGAGACCACCTCATCTCGACCAAACCGCGCTTGATTCGTGGGGATCGGGGTGGCCATCACACTCTGCCCGCCACGCTTGCAATCGCGGCTCGAGCTTCTTCCCGATCGTCGAAGTGCGTTCGCTCGGTCCCGATAATTTGGTAGATTTCGTGACCCTTGCCCGCCAGGAGCACGGTATCGCCGGGAGCGGCCGCTCCAATGGCAGCTTCGATCGCCTCTCTGCGATCGATCAGCGCGCAGTACCCGGCGCTCGCGTCCGGAAGCGCGCCTGGCTCGATACGCGCGCCGCCAACCTGCTTGGCGCCCGCTTCGACTTCGTCGAGGATGCGCTGAGGGTCCTCGGTTCGCGGATTGTCGCTCGTCAAAACGCAGAGGTCCGCGCGTTGAACACCGACCCGCCCCATTTCGGGCCGCTTTCCCCTGTCGCGGTCGCCGCCCGCACCAAACACGACGATCAAACGGTTTGGGGTCAGGGCGCGCATCGTCTCTAGGACCCTTCGCAAGGCATCGGGCGTGTGCGCGTAGTCCACGAGCACGGCCACATCATGGGGGTGTGCAATCCGCTCGAGCCGGCCGGGGCTTCCCGCCGCGGATTCCCAAGCCTTCGCGACCACGTTCAGCTCCAAACCGAGTGCGTACGCACAGCCGAGCGCGACGAGGAGATTCTCGAGGTTGTGTTCTCCGAGCATGGGGCTTCGGAGCTCAACCGAGCCCGCTGGGGTCTGAACTCTGGCGTGGATTCCATCCCGCGTCGCGGACCATTCGATGGCCACGACCTCGGCGTCACTTCCCTGCCGGCGTGAGCAGCGGATGACCGGACCGGGCAGTCGGGCGGCGACCTCTGCGCCGTACGGATCGTCGACATGAATCACGGCGTGCTTGGGCGCGAGCTCGGTAAAGAGGCGCGCCTTGGCCTCGCCGTAGAGCTCCATGCTTTCGTGGAAGTCCAGATGGTCGCGGGAAAGATTCGTAAAGGCCGCGACCTCGAAATCGAGCGCGTCGACGCGATGCATCGCCAGGCCATGGCTCGAGACCTCGAGCACCAGATGCGTGGCCCCCGCATCGAGCGCTTGCCGCGCGAAGCGTGATATATCGTCGGCCTCGGGCGTCGTATGAAGGGATGGGCGTTCGGCGCCCGCGACCATGAGCCCCGTCGTCCCTACCAGCGCGGGCGTGGCCGATACTCCGTCGAGGGCCTGCTTGACGAGATAAGCGGTCGTCGTCTTGCCGTTGGTGCCCGTAATCCCAACCGTGTGCAGAACGCTGGTCGGTCCCCCATAGACGAGCTCGGCAGCGCGGCCAAGACCAATGCGCGCGTCTGGCACCGTGAGCTGTGGAATACCGAGAGCCAAGGGCTGCTCCGCCATGACGGCGACGGCCCCTCGCTCCAACGCGTCGCTCACGAAGCTCACCCCATCGTGAGTTTCACCCGGCACCGCGACGAACAAGTCTCCGCCGGTCACCTGGCGAGAGTCGTGCTGGACGCCTCCTACGGCCTGCGTCGCCGAACCTGCGATTCGGCCCCCGACGCCGCTGCTCTGGAGTTCCGCTAGTGTCATGCCTCGGCTCGCTTCAGGGGGCATTCGGCCTCCGGGATACCGCCGCTGTCAGCGTTCTCGGGCGCGCGTTCGGGGCGACGGCATCCGTGTCGAATCGCCGTCGCTCCAACTGGAGTTGAACCACCGACCCGTGAGGCACGGCCTTGCCGGGAGCAGGTTCTTGAGAGACCACGACGCCCGAGCCTTGGACCTGGCCGACCAACGACTCGGCGTGCAGAGCAATGACCGCCTGCCGCAACGGAAGCGAACGCACGTCTGGCACCGCGCTCTCGCCCTTGTCGACCGCTTCCTTCTCGGGGGCGGGCTCTGCTTCGGCCACCGCGATTCGCTGTTCCTTCTTCTTCGCCAGAACGGCCTGCCTGCCTGCCGGCGCAATCCCCATGTGCCGCAGCGTGACCTCGGCGATACGCCTGAAGACGGGGCCTGCCACCGTCCCGCCGTAGTGCGCGATCACCGGCTCATCGATGACGACCGAAATCACGACGGCGGGGCGCTCCGCGGGAGCGAACCCGATGAACGACGCCAACCACTTGTCCTTGGCATAGCCCCCGTGAACGTAGTCCGCCTTCTGCGCGGTCCCGGTCTTGCCCGCGACGAGATAGCCGTCAACCGCTGCTTCGATCGCGGTACCGCCCGGCTCCGTCACCGCCGTCAGCATCTGTCCCACCAGCTTGGCCACACGTCGCGGGACCACTTGCCGGCGAACCCGCGGTTTGTTCTCTTCGACGGTCGCGCCGTGCCCATCGGTCATCCGGCGGACCAGCATGGGTTGCATCAACCGGCCTCCGTTGGCGATCGCGCTCATCGCCGCGGCAAGCTGGACGTTCGTGACGCTCATGCCCTGACCGAACGACACCGCTGCCGTGTCGATCTCGTACCAACGACGGTAGTGACGAAGAATGCCGGCCGTTTCGCCGGGCACGCCCAATGCCGCCGGTTCGCCAAAGCCGAAACGCCGAAACCCGCGGTAGAGAGCCTTCTTCCCGAGGTCTAGCGCGATCTTCGCGATACCGATGTTACTGGAGTACGCGAGGATCTGAGTGGGAGTCAGCCATTCGTAGGGATGTGCGTCGTGAAGGAGACGCCCGCCCAGGCGCGTGCCCCCGTTCTCACAGTTGATCGACTGATTGGGTTTGACCGCGCCGGCCGCCAACGCCACCGCCATGGTGAAGGGCTTCACGGTAGATCCGGGCTCGAAACGGTCCACGACAGCACGGTTACGCCGGTGAGCGGCGATATGTCTGGACGGCTCGTTGGGATTGAAAGGTGGGTAGTTCGCCAGTGCCAAGATCTCGCCGGTCGACGGATCCATCACGACGACGCTTCCCCCGCGCGCCTCGAACGTGCGTACCCCCAGCGCGAGCTCCCGCTCTGCGATATGCTGGATCGCCTTGTCGATGGTGAGGACGACGCTTTGGCCTTGGATCGTCCGGTCGTCTTCCATGCCGTCCGCGAAAACCACGTGACCGCGTCGATCGCGAATCGCTTCAACGCGTCGATCCGAACCTCGCAGCTGCTTCTCGTAAGCCAGCTCGATTCCCTCGATGCCTCGGCCGTCGATGTCCGCGAAACCCACGAGGTGAGCCGCGAGGTGGCGGTTGGGGTAGTAGCGTCTCGCCTCGGCCGTCAACTCGACGCCCGGAATGTCGAGCTCACGGATGCGCGTCGCTTCGTGGGGGGTAACCCGACGCTCGATCCACACGAAGTACCGGTCGGCCGCAAGTCTCTTCGCCAGCCGGTCCGAGTCGACGTCGAGAATCTTCGCGATGCGTTTCGCAACGGTGCGCGGGTCTTGCTCCATTGCTTTCAGCCGGCGGGGATTGGCGTAGACGCTGTCGACGTCGACGCTGACCGCGAGCTCCGCCCCATGCCGATCATAAATCGCACCCCGTCTCGGAGAGACTCGAAGATGCCGAAGGTATTGGTCTTCAGCCATTTCACGCAGACGATCGCCGGATGCGATCTGGATGTGAAAAGCGCGAACGATGACCAGCATCGCCACCAAGGTCACACACACGCCGAGCAACGCGATTCGAGCCCGAAACCAGCGCTGCCGTCGATTCTTCACCGCACCCTCCCCGCGGCCGCGCGACGGGACTTCTCCTTCATGGTCACGATGCGGGTCGGCTTCGGCATCTCCATGCCGAGAGTCCCGCGCGCGATGGTTTCGATGCGCCCGCTCTGCCGAAGCGTCGCGGCTTCGATCGAGAGCAACCGACGATCCTGGAGGAGCTCGCGTTGCCGTCCGCGCTCCTCACTCACCTGGTATCCGAGGCGAACCGTTTCGAACCGAATGGAGAGGTGAACGACGAACGCGCCGGCTGTCGCAAGAACCGCGACGCACCACAAAGGCAGAAAGCGTCCCTTCATGCGGCCACCTCCAGGCGCCGGGCTGCGCGAAGTTTGGCGCTGCGCGACCTGCGGTTGTTGGCCCGCTCGTCGTCGGAGGCCATGATCGGGCGTTTCGTCAGGGGCGAGAGATGCTCGCTGTCACGGAACGTGTGCTTCACGATTCGATCTTCCAGGGAGTGAAAGCTGATCACTGCAACGACTCCCCCAATTCGCAACACGCTTGGGAGTTGCTCGAGCAAGGCTTCGAGCTCAGCCAGCTCCTCGTTCACCGCGATACGAAGGCCTTGAAAGGTCTTGGTTGCCGGGTCGATGCGTCCACGTCGGCCGCCAGTTGCGCGATGCACCGCGCGCCGTAGGTCGGCCGTGGTTTCGAGATCGCCTTCCTCGTATGCCCGTCGCAACGACCGCGCAATCTTCCGCGATCGATGCTCCTCGCCGTATCTGTAGATCAGGTTGGCCAGCTCCTCGGCGTCACAGCGGCTAATCAAATCGAGCGCGCTTTCCCCTTCGGTCGGGTCCATGCGCATGTCGATCGGCCCTTCTTTTGCAAGGGAAAAACCCCGCTCTTCCTGATCGAGCTGCGCCGAGCTGACCCCGAGGTCAGCAATGATGCCGTCGACGTGCTCGATACCGAGCGAAGTCAGCACGTCGCGAAGGTCACTCATCCTCGCTTTGCGAAGCGTCGCGCGTCCGCCGAACTCGGCAAGTACTGCGCCTGCAGCCTCGAGGGCGTTTGGGTCGCGGTCCGTTCCAATCAAGCGGCCGTCGGGCGCACTTCGCTCCAGGATCGCTCGCGCGTGCCCTCCTCCACCGAGGGTCACGTCCGCGTAGATACCGCCGGCTACTGGCGCGAGCTGCTCGAGAACCTCGTCGAGCAGAACCGAGGTGTGCTCGAACGCACTCACAACCCGAGCTCCGCGAGTCGTCTGGCGATCCCCAAACGGCGCTCCTCATCACTGAGAACGTCCTTGCGAAGCTCCTCGAAGCGCTCCTTCGCCCAAAGCTCGATGTAGCTTCCCATTCCGGCCCAAAGCGCGTCTCGCTTGAGGCGCGCGTGCTTGCGGAGCGTCGCCGGAATCAGAAGCCGCCCGACCTTGTCCACCTCACACTCGACAGCGCCGGACACATAGATGCGCTTCAGTGTCACCACATCCGCATCGAACTGTGGAAGCTCCGCCAGGCGCTGCTCGAACGCCAGCCACTCGGCCATCGGATATGCGACGAGACAGGTGTCCAACCCGGTCGTCAGCACCAGCTTCGAACCGCCGTGCGCCGTCATCACTTCACGGAAGCGAGACGGCACCGAGGTGCGACCTTTGGCATCGATGCTGTGCTCGTAGCGACCTCGGAACAATCTAACCCTCTCGTCCTAGTTGGCACCCGATTGGCACTTGATCCCACAAGTTCCCACCAAGGCTGGAAACTAAGGCCCAGGCTTGTCCGATGTCAACTTCTTTCTGCAAGCCAAGTGATAGAATTCAAAAGGCTTTTCGCCCTCTTGAGGAAGGCCCCCAAGGGGCGGATCGCGGCTGGGAACTCCCCACCCTATCCACAGGAACGCCCGAGCCCCCCCGACCCTTCCTCCCAGGGACCCGCTCGCCGTTTCGCACGAACGTTCCCAGCGCACGAACGTTCCCAGGGACGGGATGGAATGGGCGTTTCTAGGGGGGGTTGGGGTGTTTCGGTCTGTTTTGGCGTGTTGGGGGGCGTGCTATTCTCGTTGTCGGTGGTTCCCATCGCCTAAGCGTGAGCAAGCGTTGAGGACGCGTGGGGAGGAGA
>QMMB01000044.1 GCA_003647035.1 Deltaproteobacteria bacterium
CACACGTTGACCTCGATGAGCATGTACTCGTTACGTCCGTGGTTATCGACGTGCCAGAGCAACTGCGTACCCGCCGGGTAGTCCTTGTCGGCGGTCCAGGTCTCGCTCGGAAACGAGGGGCCAGAGGGGATCGGGGCCGTGTAGTCGAAAGCGATCTGGTCGCCGACGAGAAAGGTCATCCGGGCTTCCCCCGGCACCGGGGCGGTGAGCGCATCGTGAAAGGTGCGCACCTCCACTTGGTCACCTGCGCGAATGGGGCGGAGCGATGGCTGCTCGAGCGTGATCCAGTTGCAGAGGTTCATGCGATCATCAGGCATCCTCGTGTTGACCGACAGGACGATCAGCGACTGCTCGCACTCGGGCACGTAGGCTGCAACACAGTCCGACGTGGGGTCGAGGTCGACGCATTCACCCTCCGGCCAGGGATACTCCTCGTCGCAATCGATGGGCTCGAGCATACACTCGGCATCCGGCGGAGGCGCGCCGAGGAGATCGTCGCCGTCCGTCGTCGGTACCCACAGGGTATTGTCGACGAGCGGACCAGGGGCAGTGCCCGTGCCGCTGCTGCCACAGCTCCACAGGGCGCAAAGGCAAAGGGTGAAAGCGATTCGGCTAGGCATATCGCCTCCGAGGATACGTTCCGATGTCGCGTCTGGCTAGCTCTGTCGCGGGACACTGACCCGCACCAGGATGTCCGGCTTCACCTTCAGCGCGCCGAGCGCTGCCGAATACGGCTTGATGCCGAAATCCGGCTGATGGAGCTTGAGCTCCGCCACCCATCGATCGCCGTCGGGGCGGACGCTGGTCTGTAGGTTCCGGGATTTGCCGTACATCTGAAGCGTCCCCTCGACCGAGAAGCCATCGCCGCGTTCGACGACGTGGGTCGAGTCGAATCGAATCTCGGGATGTTTGCGCGTGCGCAGCACATCCTTGGTGACGTTGTCGTAGATCTTCGTCTTGTCGCCCTTGCTGAGCGTCGACCGGTCGTCGCGCCCATCGATCCGCGCGCACACGACTTGAATGCTGCTCGGATCGAACGTGGCCGTGATCTGATGGGTCGTGTCGTCGGCCTCGATCGAAAACCGTTCGACCTGCAACTTCAGATCGTGCGCAAGTCGCGCGAGAAGCCCGTCTTTGAAGGAGAAGAGAAGACATTCGGAGTTGTAGGCGTCGAACCGAGCCATCGTCGGCGCTGTAGCGCACCGCCGACGAATGGGCCAGTTTGTTTACAGTACTATTACAGTTACGGCGTCTTGATGTAGTAGGAGCCCAAGAGGATGAACATCTCCTCTTCGGTCGTCACGCCACCACCGGCCGGGCACGCGTCACAGATGCCACCTTCACCACAGACGGAGTCATCGCCGTTGCAAGCCAGGCCTTCGTTCGGGCCACCAAAGCAGGAACGCTCTTCCGGCACGCAGCCGCAGGTCATGAGACCAAGGCCGGCCTGGTTCGCAAGGGGCGCGAAGATATCGACGAAGTCGCACGTCTCCGCGTCTGGCTTGAGCGACTCACGGCGCACTTCGTTCGGGTTGCTCTCGCCGTTATCCCAGAACCCGCAGTACTTGAAGGTCCGGTCTTCGGGGTCGGCGCTGTCGAACGAAGGGCTCGCACCCTCTGCAAAGCGTTGGTAGAGCGGGTCCGCGTAGTCGTAGTTCACGTAATCGGCGGGGCGGTCGTTCGGCTGGCAGTCCGGGCCCGGCTCGCACTGGGCGTTCGGCGGATGCCACGTTCGGAACTCCTTACCGAACCGGTGGAAGTGCGAGCTCAAGGTGAGCAACTCCGCGTGTTGGGGAATCGTGTAGGTCGTGCAGACCTCTTTCGATGAGTACGCGTCGATGCGGCCCATCCCAAAGATGTCGCCCGCGTCGAAGATCTTCTGACGCTGATAGATCAGCTCGTCTGGAGATGCGAACTCGAGGTTCATCCATTGCTCGACCGAGGTGTCGATCTTGGTCGGGTTGAATGCGTGGCTGTCCCACACGAGGAAGCCTTTGACGGGCGCCAGGTCGTACACACCCTCGGGGTAGGTTTCTCGGAAGGTTGCTTCCTGCGCGGCCACGATTTGTTGCCGCACGTCGGCGACCCCGAACAGGCCTCCCACGGTGCCCACCTCGGGCGGTGCATTGCGGTACATGATGCATGCGATCGCGCTGAGCGGGGCGGTTGTGCACTGGCTTCGGTCGCCACAGTCGTTGCTGCCAGGGGTGCACGAGGCGCCGGCGCTGTCGCCACCGTTGCAGCTCCAGTTCTTCCAGGACGGATCCATCGGATCGTGATGGTTTTGCTTACCTTCTGGCGGGATGTAGAAGTCGACGATGCTGTGGTGAGACTGCGGGTCCTGAGCGAGCAGGAGGCTCTTGTAGACGAAGCAGTCCTGATCGGCGCCGCCGTACTCGACGGTACAGGGAACGATGAACTCGGAAGGAATCGTGTCGGCGTAGTCGTAGTGGCTGATGAAGCAGACCTCGCCCTCGCCTTCGGCTGGGACAAGCCAGCCTCCGGAGTAGAACTGCACGCCCTCATCGACGGCTGGCGCCGGAAGCGGCTGAATCTTGTTGGGTGTGATCTCGCCCTGCAACTCGCAGGTCGCGTACCGTTCAGAGCCCGCGACGATGCCCGTTTCCGGAGCGCCCCCGCGAAGCCACGCGCGCAGCAAGTCGAGGTCATTGTCACTCAACGCACCTTGACCAGTCGGCATCGAGCCACCCGAGATGCCGACAGTGCTGAGGTCGAAACCCTCCGTCTTCGCGGCAACCTTTTGATAGAGGGCGCTGAGGTCCTGCTCGCCTGGAAACACGCGCACGTAATCACCGGAGCTTGCCGCCACCCGGATCAGACTTTCGTATGCGGCGTCAGGCCGAAGGTCGAGGCCGCCCTGCGCCGCGTCACCATGACAAGTCGAAGCGGTGCAACCCTGCCCCTCGAAGATCTGCTGCTGCACCTGGGCAAACGTACTGTCCGCGTCGCACTTCTCGCCGCTGCTGCTGCTCGAGGTCTCGGCTCCACATGCAGCGACGAACACCACGACAAATCCTGCGAACGCGTATTGAACGATTTTCATTAGCTCTCCAAACGAGGTTTTAAGCCTAAGTTCGGGCCGATTGTTCCCGATTAGGTTATCGGTGCAAGGTGAAAATATGAGGGGTGCTCAGAATGATAACGTTTGAGCGCAACAATTCCCCCCTTAGGGTGAAAACTCGTCACCCTAGTGCACCCTGGAGGGGGAAGTGGATCTCGTCGTTAGGGCGTTTTGACGTAATACGAGCCCAGAAGGATGAACATCTCCTCCTCGGTCGTCACGCCGCCCCCGCTCGGACAAGCGTCGCAGACGCCGCCTTCGCCACACACCGAGTCATCGCCGTTGCATGCGAGTCCCTGGTTGGGTCCGCCAAAGCAGGAACGTTCCTCGGGGCCGCACCCGCAGGTGAACAAATCGACACCGAAGTTCTGGGCGAGCGGTGCGAAGACGTCGACGAAGTCGCAGGTTTCCGCGTCGGGCTTGATCGACTCGCGCCGAACCTCGGCGGGGTTGCTCTCGCCGTTGTCCCAGAGCGAGCAGTACTTGAACGTACGAGCGTCCACGTCGGAGCTATCGAACGACAGAATCGCGTCGCCAGCGAAGCGCTGGTACAGCGGATCGCCGTAGTCGAAGCTTCTGTAGTCGGGAGTTGCGGCGGGTGGCTCACAATTGTTGTCGGGCGCATCGCCCACACACGGTGTATTGGGCGGGTACCAGACCCGGAAGTCCTTACCGAACCGGTGCGTGTGGGTGCTCAAGGTGAGCAGCCGTCCGTACTGGGGAATCGTGTACGTCGCGCACTCTTCTCTCGAGGAGAAGGCGTCGATCTTACCCATACCGAAGATGTCCTCCGCGTCGAAGATCTGGACGCGGGGGTAGATCACCTCGTCGGGTGAGGCGAACTCGAGGTTCATCCACTGCTCGATCGTCGTGTCGACCTTGGTGGGATTGAACGCATGGCTATCCCAGACGACGAAGCCTGAGACTGGCGCCATCGCGTACACCCCTTCGGGGTAGCCTTCGCGGAAGGTCGACTCCTGTGCCGTGACGAGCGGTTGCCGGACATCCGCGGTACCGAAGAGGCCTCCGACCGTGCCAAGTTCGCGGGGCGCGTTCGGGTAGTTGATGCATGCGATGCTCGTGAGCACCCCGGTCGCACACTGGCCACGAGCCCCACATTCGTCGGAGCCGGGTGTGCAGCTTTGACCGTTCGTCTCGCCGCCGTTGCAGACCCAGTTCTTCCACGACGGATCCATCGGATCGCGTTGGTCCTCCAATCCTTCGGGGGGAATGTAGTTGTCGGAGATGCTGTGGTGAGACTGGCCGTCCTGAGCGAGCAGGATGTTCTTGTAGACGAAGCAGTCGTATCCAGCACCGCCGTACTCGCTGGCACACGGAACGACGAAGTCCGCGGGGATCGTCTCGGAGTAGTCGTAGTAGGTGATGAAGCAGACTTCGCCTTCGCCCTCGGCGGGGACGGTCCAACCGCCGGAGTAGAACTGAACGCCTTCACCGACCGCTGGCGCGCGGAGCGGTTGAATCTTGTTGGGGACGACGTCGCCCTCCAACTCGCAGCTCGCGAACTCCTCCGAGCCGGACACGATACCGGTCGCCGGAGCGCCGCCGCGAATCCACGCGCGAAGCAGGCTCAGGTCGTTTTCGCTCAGCATGCCATCACCGGTCGGCATCGCGCCGCCCGAGATGCCGACCGTGCTCAGGTCGAAACCCTGCGTCTTCGCGGCAACCTTTTGATAGAGGGCGCTGAGGTCCTGCTCGCCGGGAAACACCCGTACGATGTCGCCGGAAGTCGCGGCTACGCCGATCAGACTCGCGTACGCGCTCTCCGGTCGAAGGTCGAGACCTCCTTGCATGGCGTCACCGTGACACGTCGAAGCCGTGCAACCTTGCGCCTCGAAGATCTGCTGCTGCACCTGGGCGAAGGTGCTGTCGGCGTCGCACTTCACACCGGTGCCATTCGAGGTGTCGGCGCCACATGCGGCGACAAACAGCGCAGCGAAGGCTGCGATCACGTACGGAACGGGTTTCATCGGTCTCTCCAAACGGGGTTTTTGGTCTAAGAAGCTACACATCGTCTACGTAATAGGATCCCAGCGGGATGAACATCTCGTCGTCGGTGGTCACGCCGCCGAGCAACGGGCACGCATCGCACACGCCACCGCCGGTGCACACCGAGGCGTCACCGTTGCAGGGCTCGCCCTCATTGTCGCCGCCGAAGCAGGCACGCTCCGCGGGGGCGCACCCACAGGCGGCCAACGGGAAGCTGCATACGGGGGTGTTCGGCTTGGTCGACTCGCGCTTCACCTCGAGAGGATTGTCGGCGCCGTTGTCATAGACCGCGCAGGCCTTGAACGTGCGGTCTTCCGAGGCCGCCGAGGAGTAGTCGTTGGGAGGGTCGTAGTAGGTGTAAAGCGGATCGTCGTAAAGCCGGCTCACGTAGTCGGCTTCGCTCTGCGGCGGAAGACAATTGCTGGTCCCCACACAGGCGTCGTTCGGTGGCAGCCAGATTCGAAAGAGCTCGCCGCGGCCGTGCATGTGGGAGCTGAGCGACAGCAACTGCGAGTGCTGTGGCAGCGTCCACGTCGTGCAGACCTCCCGCTTCGCGAAGGGCGCAACCGACGACATCGCAAAGATGTTGCCCGCCTCGAAGATTTGGCGACGCGGCCAAACGCGCTCCGACTCGGACGCAAAGGTGAGATTCACCCATTGCTCGATGCTGGTGTCCTTCTTCGTCAAGTTGAAGCCGTGGCTGTTCCACGAGATGAAGCCTCGGAGTGGCAAGACCGAATACACACCTTCCGGGGGCAAGTCGACCGCGGTCGATTCCTGGGCTCCCGATAGCGGCACTTGGCTCCCACTCGCTCCGCCGACGCCCCCGCCCAAACCGAAGTCGACAGGCGCGTGCGGATAGGCCACGCAGCCGACCCTAGTGATCGCCGGCGTGGTGCACTGGCTACGGGGGCCACACTCGTCGGTCGAGCCCGGCTCACAGCTTTGGCCTGCGTTGTCACCGCCTAAACATTCCCAGGGGCCCCAATCGCCACCCTTCGGGTCGGATTCAGGTGTGTAGACGTTGATGATGCTGTGGTGGGATTGACCGTCCTGGGCAAGCTCGTTGCGGCGGAATGCAAAACACTTTCGACCCTCACCGAATTGATCACAGTCGACTTGGTACTCGACGGGAACCTGGTCGCTGAAGTCGTAGTGGCTGGCAAAGCAAACCTCGTCTTCAGCCTCGGCGCCGAGGTCCCAGCCGCCTGCGTAGAACTGCACGCCTTCGTCAGACGCGGGAGGCGGCAGTGGATTGATCTTGTTGGGATCGGGATCGAACGTGCCCTCGCAACCAAGGAGCTCCAGCGTTCCGCCGACGATCGAATCGGAGGGCGCACCCGCGCGCAGCCAGAGCCGCATCGCCTCGAGCTGATCTGCGCTGAGTGGCTCGGCGTCGACCGGCATCGGCTGACCGAGACTTCCGAGGTCTGTGCCCTCGGTCGCGGCCGCAAGCTTGTGGTACAAAAGACTGAGGCCCTGGTCGCCGGGGAATACCCGGTCCATCAAAGGGTCGATCGTGCTGGGCATCCGCACGAGCGCATCAAACGAGGCCGCTGCGCGCAGGTCGAGCCCGCCAAGCATCGCATCGCCGTGACAGGTGCTCGCGGTGCAGCCCTTGGCCTCGAACACCGTCGCTTGAATGGCGTCGTACGTGCTTGCGTAGTTGCAATCTTTGGGCGCGGTACCGGCACCCGAGTCGGTGCCACCGCAAGAAGTGAGGAGCAGCGCGCAGAGCGCACCCAAGACAAGTGACTGTCTGAAGAGTGTCGGCATTAGATTTATCGCCTCAGTAGAGGTAAGAGCGGGCTAGCGGGCGTCAAATGACTTGGAGCCAGTCCATTGACCTGTGTTCAATTGACGTAATATCACCACCCGCGCAAGTCTTGCGCGTCCCCTGGGAGGATCAAAATGCCACTCGAGACTCTGTTCAAGGCAGCCAATTACGCCGTACTCCCCTTCTGGGCGCTGTTGATCGTGGCACCGCGCTGGTCGTGGACCCAGAGATTAGTGCACGGTCCGTTCGTGCTTTTACTTCTGACCCCGGTGTACGCTTACATGCTGTTTGGCTACGGGCCCGCCCCGGACGGTATGGCGTTTAGCTCGCTCTATGGGGTGATGCTCGGTTTCTCGGCCCCTCACATCGTCGTCGCCGGGTGGATCCACTACCTGATCTTCGACCTCTTCATCGGCGCGTGGGAGGCACGCGACGCCCAGCGGCGAGGCATTCCTCATCTGTGGGTCGTCCCCTGCCTCATCGTGACGCTGATGATCGGCCCGGTTGGGCTTCTGCTGTACGTGATCGTGCGCTTCTTGCGCACCCGAGTTCTCGAGTACGACGAGGACGGCAACTAGTAGACGCGCCCGTTAACGAAAACCGGATTAATGAAAAAGGGCCAGCGCCATCAACGGCGCCGGCCCTTTTGGATCAGGACTCCCACCAAGGGGGGGAGTTTGCCCAGGGGCTAACTCGCCCGAACCTCCGATGAGAGTCCGATTCTAGAATTGCTGTTCATATGCACATTCCTCCCCCGGCGATGCCGGCGCTCTTGGGTCTCTGGGCAACCGTGCCCAGACCACGCGGAGCGTTCCTTGGTGGTTAGACCCTCGGACATCGAGGGCCGTCTCATGGCAGCAAGTGTCCGTGCGGGATTGGAAACCCCGTCGGACTTCGCACCAGCGCGGGGCAATCTACCCAACCGCCGCCCATGGCGAGTCGCGTCACAGCGAAGTCGCATCGCAAAAAGGAGGTTCCTTTTTGGGGCAACGCTACTCACTCTTTGAAGATACCCGGTACGCCCGATCGAGCCAAGTCTAGAACGCCGTCAGAGGAGGAATTCGTCTTCTAGCTGCAGAACTTGGAGGTTCCGTCCACGAACCTGCGCGAGATCCCGCAGTACCCTTGCCTCGAATGTGGGCTTGATGTGGTAGAGCCAGATTGGAAGCTCCTCGCTCTGTTCGAGCTTGCCGAGCTCGGACGCGAGGGTTTCCGGGGTGAGATGCCGCGAGCTGTGCGCGACGTCGGCTTCATCGTTCGGGAATGAAACTTCGATCATCAAGGCTTGGAGATCGTCGAGTGCGTTGATGCGCGTCCAAAGCTCGTCGGTCGGCCCAGTGTCTCCGCCGTAGACGATGCTTGTCGCGTTCTGACGAATGATGAACGCCGAAGTGTCCACGGTGTGATTGACCATGATCGGGGTGACTTCGTAGCCGTCGACATCGGTGACCTCATTGGGCTGCACCTCGATGAAGCGCACGGTCGGGCCGTCCTTTGCATCGATGCGCGTGAAATCGGGCCAAATGATGTCGTTGAAGAAGTGCTTGCGCAGCGCGTCGATGCTGGCGGGGACTCCCACGATGTCGAGGGTCGAGCCGCCCTGCTGACAACGGTTGTCGGCGAGCGTCGCGAGATCGCGAACGTGATCCATGTGCGGATGGCTCACCAGCACCGAGCGAATGCGTTCCTGCTCGTCGAGGGAAAGCATGCTCGTGATGGCCCCTGCATCGATCGCAAGCTCGTCCCCTACGAGAAAGCTCGAGGTTCGATGCTTGGGTGTTTCCCCGCCATGGCACCCGAGCACGCGGAGCTGCATCAGATTTCCCCCGAATTGCGGATAAAATCGAGAAAATGTGCAAGCCGCACCTCGTCCTTGATCAGGACGAAGCCGCTCGACACCTCGACCACACCAACGCGCGTGAGCCGGCGGAGCGCGCTGCGAACGTCGTTCTTGCCGACCCCTAACGTGAGAGCCAACCCCTTGTCCGTGACGTCGGGCGCGGTCGACCGCTCGGCGCCTTGAAGCGCCTCTTGGAGCTCGAGAACGACGCGCGCCGTGAGATCGTCTTCGAGCAAGACATCGATGAATCGGTTCGCGTTCTCGAGACGTTCGGCGAGATGTCGAATCAGTCGAATCGCAATCTCTCCGGCGCCACTGACCATCTCCTGAAGCTTGTCGGCGGGCACCTTGAGCAGCTCTGCTTCTTCGACGACTTCGGCCGTTGCGGAACGAGGCTGGCCCGTGACGACCGCCATCTCCCCGAAGAAGTCCCCGGGACCGAGGGTCGTCACGACGCGCTTCCGGCCATGCGACTCCTTGAGAAGACGAACCTTGCCCGTGCGAATGACATACATGGATCCGCCGGGGTCGCCCTGACGAAATACCGTCGTGCCCTCTGTGAGACGAACTCCAAATTTGTCAGCCAACGACTGATTCGCCATGCCCCGCCCCCATCAATGTACCCCGCGGGGAAGTCGACCGCCAGACTGTTACGCCGTAATCTCGCCCCTGGGCTTCGATGTCGGTCGACTGGCAGCAACTGCAGGATATCGCGCCGGAGCTGGGCGTCGCACTCGATCTGGTCATCGCGCTCATCGCGTCGTGGCACGTCATTCTGCACAAGGACGATACACGCGCCGCCACCGCCTGGGTGGGTCTGATTTGGCTCGTCCCATTCGTCGGCACGACTCTGTACGTGTTCCTGGGAATCAATCGCATTCAGAGGCGCGCCAAGGTCCTCAAGTCGGGCGCAACCGATTTCAGCGTGCCCCTGGACCAGGCACCCCGCTCACCGGCGGACCTGGACCGGGAGCTCGGAAGCGATCGCGCTCGGCTGATCGAGCTTGCACGCGTCGTGGGGAACGTGACGCAACGCCCCCTGCTGGTCGGCAACCGCATGGATCGTCTCGTCGACGGCGATGAGGCCTATCCCGCGATGCTCGAAGCGATTCAAAGCGCGCGACGTTCGATCTCGTTGGTGAGCTACATCTTCGAAGCCAGTGGGGTGGGCGAAACGTTTGTCGACGCACTCGTCGATGCTCGCGGGAGAGGGGTCGAGGTTCGCGTACTCGTCGATGACGTCGGAGCGCGGTACGGGCGCCCACGCATCCATCGCGTTCTGAGAAAGCGAGGCATACCGGTGGCGAACTTTCTCCCCGCCTTGTTGCCCCGGTCCGTCACGCACTTCAACTTGAGGAACCACTGTAAGATTCTGGTGATCGACGGTGAGGTCGGATTCACGGGAGGCATGAACATCCGGCAGGACTCGGTCTTGGGGTCGAGTCCCGAATACCCGACCAGGGATCTACACTTCCGGGTCCTCGGCCCCGTGGTGGCGCAGCTTCAAGAGGCGTTCGCAAGGGACTGGGCGTTCACCACAGGCGAAAAGCTGGTCGGTAGCCATTGGTTCCCGGATCTCCAACCCAAGGGGGAGACGCTTTGCCGGGGCATCACCGATGGCCCTGACAGAGACATCGACAAGCTGCACTGGGTGTTTCTCGCCGCAGCTGGGGCCGCGCGGCGTTCGATTCGGATCATGACCCCGTACTTCCTGCCGGACATCGTTCTGCTGAAGGCGTTGCACCTCGCCGCCCAGCGAGGGGTGGAGGTGGACATCATCGTGCCGGAGAACGCGAACCTCCCGGTCGTCCGTTGGGCGATGTGGGGGCACCATCGACAGGTGCTGCGCGCGGGTGTGCGATTGTGGCTGTCGCCGCCACCGTTCGATCATTCAAAGCTATTCGTCGTCGACGGGTACTGGTCCTCGATCGGATCGTCCAACTGGGATCCACGGAGCCTGCGCTTGAACTTCGAGTTCAACCTCGAGTGTTACGACGAAGAGCTCGGCGCCAGCCTCGAAGACCACGTCCGTCATCGGTTGGAAGATGCGCGCTTGCTGACATCGGAGGAGCTCGACCAACGTGGGAAGTTCGTCAAAGTCCGCGACGGAACCGCCCGGCTAATGACTCCCTACCTTTGAGCGGAAGCGAGCTCGGCTAGACGGCGTGCGGTGGCAGGCGCCGCCGCGGGATCGACAGACAGGTGCGCGCGCAGGATGCCGAGGTCTTCCGGCTCGTCGATGTCGTACCATGGCGCAAGGACCGCGACGTTTCGATGCGCGTTGGCGGTCAAGGTATCCTGCAAGGCATCGGACGTGGACCAGCGAACTCGTTCGAAGCTAGGCCGCACCGAATGGGAGGCCCCGATCGCGTAGTAGCCACCGTCGTTCGCGGGGCCAAGCACGATCGACGCATCTTCAAGGGAAGCCAAAGCCGCGCCGATCAGACCAATCGGAAGAGTGGGGGCATCGCTTCCGATGATCACGACGCGTTCGTAGCGCCGGAAACCCTCGTCAAAGGCCGCGCCGAGCTTCACGCCCAGGTCGCCTTCGGGCTGCAAGCGCGCCGGTACGTCCAAGCGCCTCGCCCACTCGGACACGATCTCGTCTTCTGGCCCGGCCGACCAGAGCGTCACGTCGACGCGCCCCGCCGCGCGAACACGCGAGCACATGCGAAGCGTGTCCTCGACGAAGGCGTGGTAAAGCTCGGCCGCACCGCGATCCCCGAAGAGGCCTGCAAGCCGTGTCTTCACTTTGCCCGCGATCGGGGGGCGCACGAACACGGCCAGCTGCGCTAGCTCCATGCGTAGCGCCCTAGCAGCCAGAGGATCTTGACGCCCGCACCCACCGACCCTCGAAGGGTGCCACTGACCTTGGAGACGCCGACGCGTTGCCTGTACGACACGGGCACCTCGCGGTAGGCGACACCGCGTTGCGCCGCCTTGATCTGCATCTCGACGGTCCAGCCGTAGTTGCGGTCTCGCATGTCGAGGGCTTGCAGGGTCTCCCAACGGACCGCTCGAAATGGACCGAGGTCGGTATAGTGGACTCCATACAAGAGGCGGAGCGCCGTGCAGGCGATCGTGTTGCCGACCTGTTGCTGCGGGCTGAGTGCGCCCCGTTCGCGTCGGCCACGTGCGCGCGAGCCGATGACCATGTCCGCATCGCCCCTCGCGATCGGCTCGATGAGCGACGGGAGCTCGTTCGTGTGATCGCTGAAGTCGCCATCGAGAAAGACCACGACATCCGGCGGGTCATCGGCAAGGTGGGCGAGGGCCTTTAGGCAGGCCGCACCGTAACCACGCTCGGGCTCGTGGACGACTTCGGCGCCATGTTGTCGGGCCACTTCGGCCGTGCGATCGCTCGAGCCATTGTCGGCGACGATAATGCGCCGAACCGGGGGGCGGGGGACGGCCTGCAAGACTAGGGGAAGGGCGGCTTGCGCGTTGAG
>QMMB01000045.1 GCA_003647035.1 Deltaproteobacteria bacterium
CTACCGTTACTACACGCAAACGTCCGCGTTCTTCTACAAGAGCAACCCAAACGACTACACCTTCGAGGACCCGTACGTCACCGCCGACCCCAAGCTGAGCGCCGTCCACATCAACGAGCTCGGCATCCAGCTCCTCGTCCTCGGCGCATTCCTAGAAGGCAGAGCCCATCGCTCGATCGCCGGTGCTCAGTTTGACATCAGCTTCAACTACCGCTGGAACACCAACGCCTACGGCAACCAAGTCGTCGCCCAAACGGGCCTACGCATCCCGTTTTAGGGGTCTCGGACCTGCCCTTCGACTGACTGACTGTCATTCCACGGGCTGACGATGCGGGGGCCCGTCCCGAGCTGGACGGAGACCGCGTGAAGTAGGTGGCGGCCGGGCGAAGGGCCACCGTAGAGCGGGTCGCCCAGAAGAGGATGGCCGATCGAGGCGAGGTGGGCGCGGATCTGATGACGGCGCGCCGTGGTGGCGCGGACGTGGATGAGCGAGCCGGGCTCGGCGGGGGTGCTGGTGAGGACCTCGGTCGTTGCGGGTTGGGCGCGTAGGCGTTTGATCTCGCGGGGGTCGGTACAGGCGCGCACTCTTCTGCTGTCGCGGGGGTCGTTGGCGATCGGCGTGTCGATGATCAGCGGGGCGCGAACGATGCCTTGGCAGCGAGCGAGATATCTCTTTTCGATCTCGCCGGCCTCGAGCTGTTGGCGGAGCGCGTCGAACGTCGCTTGGTCGCGGGCCGCGAGCATCACGCCCGACGTGTCGTTGTCGAGTCGATGAAGAATGCCCGGTTCCCGTTTGCTGTAGCCAACGTCGCGCATCTCCGGATAGTGCGCGACCAACGCGCCAGCCAAGGTGCCAACCTCGCCCTCCTTCAACGGATGACTCGGGACTCCCGCGGGCTTGGCGACGACCACGTAGCCCACGTTTTCGACCAGGACGTCCAACGAAAGATCCGGGTCGGGCGCAGCGTAGAAATCAACGGGCCCCGGAAGGCTCCCGAGGGTCACGCGATCGCCCACCGAGACGGTGTAGCTCTTCTTCACCCGGCGCCCGTCGACCCTAACGACGCCTTCTTCGATAAGCCTTTTTGCCCTGGCTCGACTGAGCTCCGGCACACGACGGGCGAGCACCACGTCGACCCTCTGTCCCGCGTCCCCCTCTTCCATCTCGAGCTCCGCGACCGACATCTGCCTCCCCTCCCACACTCTAGAGCACTTTTCCATGCCGTTTGCGCCCGCAGGGCGCGCGTCTACACTCCGACACCAGTGTCCAAGCGTGATTACTACGTGATTCTCGAAGTCAGCCGCACCGCCGCCGGGAACGAGATCAAGCAAAGCTATCGTGCGCTGGCGATGAAGTACCACCCCGACCGCAACCCGGATGACCCGGCGGCCGAGGATGCCTTCAAAGAAGCAAGCGAAGCGTATGCCGTCCTGAGTGACCCGGACCGCCGCAAGCAGTACGACCGATTCGGTCATGCGGCGTTCGACAGCGGCGGCGCTGGTTTCGAGGCCGGCGACTTCGCCGCGGTGAGCGACATCCTCGAAGGTTTGTTCGGCGAGGTATTCAGCGGCGGGCGCCGCAAGCGCCGAGGGGGTCGCGACCTCACGTACGATCTGGAGATTTCCTTCGTCCAAGCGGCGCTGGGCGTCGACAAAAAGATCGACGTCAGTCGTCCGGCACCCTGCACGGCGTGCAGCGGAACGGGCGCCGAGCCCGGCACACCCATCCACAAGTGCAACGTCTGCCAAGGCCGCGCTCAGGTGAAGTATCAGCGCGGCCTGTTCGCCGCGACCCGACCGTGTCATGCGTGCCGCGGCACCGGCAAGAAGATCCCGACGCCATGTGACGCATGCAAAGGCACGGCCACCAAGATGCGCCCGGAATCGATGAGCGTGAAGATACCCGCCGGGGTTCAAGATGGCGCGGTCCGCACCGTCCGAGGCGCGGGCGAAGCGAGCCCAAGCGGCAACGGCGACCTTCATATCAACATCAAGGTTAGCGACCACTCGCTGTTCCAGCGCGAGGGCGCCGACATCTTGGTGTCGATTCCGATTTCGTTCCCCCAGGCGGTGCTCGGGGCCAGCATCGATGTCCCCACACTCGACGGCCAAGTGGTCATGAAAGTCCCCCCGGGAACGCAGTCTGGAAAGATATTCCGCCTGCGGGGTAAGGGAATTCCGGTCTACGGGGGCTATGGAAAAGGCGATGAACTCGTGACCGTCGTGGTCGAGGTGCCGCAGGAAGTGAGCCGGCGTCAGCGCAAGCTGATCACCGAGCTGGCTCAAGAAATTGGCGACGAGACCCACCCGCAGCAAGCGAGCTTCCTCAAGAAACTGCGCGGCCTATTCGACGCCTAGTCACCGGATCGCTTGCGCTCGGGCCCGGGCTTGCCAAGGTACGCGCATGCGAACCGCAGCCCTATTCATGTTGGCCGGCGTACTCCTAGTTGGGTGCCCGAAAGAAAAAGACGCACAGAGCACGAGCCGAGGCGAACAAAGCCCTGAGCCGGCCCGAGAGGAGGCCCAAGAGGAGGGGACGAAGGTGACCCCTGAAGGACAAGCGCCCGATCGGTACACCGTCGAGCTCGACACCACCAAAGGCACCATCGTCATCGACGTTCGCCGCGACTGGGCTCCGCATGGCGCCGACCGCTTCTACGAGCTGGTGCAAAACGGCTACTACACCGACGTGGCGTTCTTCCGCGTCATCAGCGGTTTCATGGCTCAGGTTGGAATCAGCGGGGACCCCGCACTCAACACGGAGTGGCGTGCGAAGCCAATCCCCGACGACCCGGTCAAGGCGAGCAATGCGCGCGGTACCGCCACGTTCGCGACGTCGGGGCCCAACTCGCGAACGACGCAGTTCTTCATCAGCTTCTCGGACAACTCGCGCCTCGACGGGATGGGCTTTGCGCCGTTCGGCAAGATCAAAGACATGGCCCCAGTCGAAGCGCTGTACAACGGCTATGGCGAAGGAGCCCCCCGGGGCCGCGGTCCCGATCAGGGGCGCATGCAAGCAGAGGGCAACACCTACCTCCGGAAGAGCTTCCCGAAGCTCGACTACATCAAGAGCGCCAGAATCATCGAGTGACTCGGCTAGTAACTCGGCCGAGTGACTCGGCTAGTGACTCGGCCGAATGACTCGGCCGGCGTCGACCTGAAAGTCGACGCGGTCGGCCTCGAGCAAGATGCACTCCGGATGCGCAGTGGTCAGGAAAACCTGGCCGCCCGAATGGCTCAACACCTCGAAAAATCTGCGATTTCGGCTCCGGTCGAGCTCGCTCGATACGTCGTCCAGCAGGAGGATCGGCACCCGGCCGGTGCGCTCGCTCAACAGGTCGAGCTCTGCGGTCTTGAGTGCGAGGACGATGGTCCGATGCTGTCCCTGCGAGCCGTGGTGACGCGCTCCGACTTCGTGTAGCTGCAGCCCGAGGTCGTCCCCGTGCGGTCCGTCCGCCGTGAAACCTCGGGCTCGATCTTTGTCGAACGAGCGCTCGAGGGCCTCGGCAATCGCGTCCTCGTTGGGTTCGACCCGTGGCAAGTACCGAACCGCAAGTGGGGTATCACCCGCGAACACATCGGAGAACGCGCGCACGACCCTCGGCGCCAGATCATCGATCAACCGTCGGCGAGCCTGTCCGACGATAGCCCCTGCCTTGCTCAGGATGGCGTCATAGGCCCGAACTGAACGTCGGTCAGTACGTTCGTCCTTGAGCAAGCGGTTGCGGCTCCGAAGGGCCTTCTCGTAGCTTGCAAGGGTCGAGCCGTAGATCGGATCCATCTGCTCGAGCATTCGGTCGAGAAACGCGCGGCGTCTATCGGGCGCACCTGAAGCAAGGATCAGGTCTCCCGGATGAAACAACACCATCCTGACGGCTTGGTGCCATACGCTGGTCGAACGCGGACGTTTGCCATCGAGCTGAAGGCGGCGCCCCTGCGAGCGACCGATGTCGATCCGTAGCTTGTTCGCCGCCGGCCCTCCTTCCAAGGTCGCTTCGAGCGAGGCATTGTCCGACTCGAGCCCGATCAGGTCGTCCGTCTTGGCGCCACGAAAGCTCTTGAGTGCCCCAAGATAGTAGATCGCCTCGAGCAGGTTGGACTTCCCTGCTCCATTGTCGCCGTGGATCACGTTGAAATGCGACCCAGGCTCAAACGCGAGGGGTTGGAGGTTTCGAAAGCCGCGTACGCGCAAGGCCGTCACCCGGCTGGGGGTCTCCGCGCTCCGCGAATCGGAAGTCAACGCCCTGCCCCGCTCGACTAGATGCGCATGGGCATGATGACGCCGATGAACTCGGAATTGTCACCCACGGGCTTCAGCACCCCGGGGTCGCGTTCCCCACTGAGCTCGATCGCAACCTCATCGTGCGTCATCGCGCTGAGCGCATCGAGCAGATATCGGGCATTGAAGCCGATTTTGAGCTCATCGCCGGCGTAGTCGACGTCGACCTCCTCGCTGCCCTCGCCGACCTCGGGGTTTTGGCTTTGCAATCGCAACACGCCCGGAGTGATCATCAGCTGAACGCCGCCGCTTTTGTCGTTCGCCACCAGGCTGATGCGCCTCAACGCTTCGACCAACGGCCCACGTGCAGCGATGACCGTTCGACTTTGCTTGCTGGGGATCACCTTGTTGTATGGCGGGAAGTTCTCATCGGCGAGCTTCACGCTCAAACAGAGGTCGTCCCGCTGAAAGAATGCGTTCCCGCCGGACGTGGCGATGCCGATGGTTGGCGCATCCTTGCCCTTCCCGGCTTTGATGTCGTCCAAAAGCCGCTTGAGCTCGCTGATCCCTTTGTGTGGGACCAGCATGCTGAAGTTCATCATGGACCCTTTCCCGCCGACCTTCTGCTCCGCTTTCGACAAGCGATGGCCGTCCGTGGTTACCATCCGAACCACCTTGCCGTCGCCCTCGAAAAGCGTTCCGGCCAGGTGCGGGCGAGTATCATCGTGAGACATCGAGTACTGCGTCAGCGCGATCAACTCCGCGAGACGGGCGGCGTCGAGATGTGCGAAATCCGCATCGCCCGGGTTTGGCAGCGGCGGGAAGTCTTCTCCCGGCATCGCGGGGATGCGGTACCGAACCTTGCCGCACTTGAGCTCGACCGCATGGCTGTCGCTGAGCTCCCAGCTCACCTCACCATCGGGGAGATTCTTGACGATGTCGAAGAGCGTCCGCGCTGCGACTGCAATCGTTCCGCCCTTTTTGATATTCGCAGGAACGACTGCGGTCACGCCAAGATAGAGATCGGTCGCGGACAGGCGAAGCCGGTCTGGCCCCTCCGCCGTGAGCAGCACATTGGACAAGATGTGCATCGAGCTTTTGCGATCAGCTACACCGTGGGTCCGTGCAAGACCCCGGAGGAACTGTTCCTTGTCGATAGTGAGCTCCATGGTTCGGTTCACTTCCTAGATGACTGTGTCTGTTTATCCACTGCGTTAGATCTATAAGTTTTAAAATTAGTCTTCGTCTTAACAGCTGTGAATTGTGAGTGAAGCAAGGTAACTGTTTGGAAAAACTAAGCTTTAGTCGATTTTCGATGTGGGGAAGAATCGTGGGGCGAATGGGGAGAACCCATGCTGTGAGTGATTCCCAGGTTCATGCCCCAGGTTGATCGCAGGTTAGGCACAGGTCGCGCATAGGCGGGGGTATACACCAAAAGCGTGCGGAAGGCCCGGCTAGCCCAGACCTCCCACACAGCCCCCGCGAGGCAAAAATTGCGATGCCATCAGATACCGAGCTTGCGCTCGATGGCACCCACGGCGCCGAGAACCCGTTCGTCTTGATCCTCGATCAGGCCGCTGATCTTGCGAACGGCGCTCATGACCGTGGTGTGGTCCTTGCCGCCAAAGCGTTCGCCCAGCTCCGGGTAACTGGTTCCGAGCCGCTGCCTACAGATGTACATCGCGATCATACGTGGAAAGCTGACAGCGCGGTGACGCCGCCGCGATTTGAGGTCGGCCAGCCGGATGCCAAAGTAGCCACACGCGATGCGTTGGATGTCTTCGACGCTCGTCTCGGTGTCCTGGTCCGGGACGGCGGTTCGCATCGTCTCCTTGGCTAGCTCGAGGTCCATTGGAAGCCCGAGGAGCTCTGCCTTCACAGCGATTCGCAGGAGGGTGCCTTCGAGCTCCCGGACGTTGCTGCGAACGGTTTGCGCTAAAAAGAGGGCGACCTCGCCCTGAAGGTCGATCCCTTCGCTCTCGGCCTTCTGTTGCAAGATGGCGATGCGGGTATCGAGCTCAGGCGCCTGGACGTCGGCGACCATCCCGGATTGAAAGCGACTGATCAGACGTTCCTGCATCTCCGCGATGTGATGTGGATAGACGTCCGATGTGACAACGATCTGCTTGTCCGAGTGATACAGGGCGTTGAACGTGTGGAAGAATTCTTCCTGGGTCTGCTCCCGGCCGGCGAGGAACTGGATGTCATCCATCAACAAGACGTCGCACTGCGTCCGGTACCGCTCTCGGAATGTATTGATCTGGTGGTTCTGCAACGACCAGATGAATTCGTTGGTGAATTGTTCCGCCGATACGTAGCGAACCCGCGACCGCGGGTTGCGCTGCAAGACGGCGTGGCCGATGGCGTTGACCAGATGGGTCTTTCCGAGACCCACGCCTCCGTAGATGAAGAGCGGGTTGTATCGGCTGCCTGGATCGGAGCCGCAAGCGACGCTGGCTGCGTGTGCGAGCTGATTCGCTGGGCCGACGACGAAGTTCTTGAAGCGGTACTTTGGATTGAGATCGGTGTTCCCGGGAGCCTTCGGGGTCGCGCGTGGCGCACGGGGAGCCGGTGGTGGGGTCGATTCCCGCGCGGCTTGTGCCTTGTCGCGCAGCGTCTCATCGAGCTCCCAGCGAACCTTCTGAGGCACGGGCGTGTCGCCGGCCGTAGCCTGCAAAGTCTCGAGGATCATGTCGAGGTAGTGCGCAGCGATCCACTCGGCAAAGAACTGATTCGGGATGCGCAGAACGATGGAGTCGCTCTCGATGCCACCGAACTGAAGAGGCCGCAGCCACGTTTCAAAGTTCTCGTTCGAGAGGTGTCCCTTCAGAGTCCCCAGCGTTTGTTCCCACAATTGTTCCATCGTCTCCTTACCCCCGAAAAGCTCACAATTCAGCACCCACGTCCCCAAGCTATCCACAGCCAGCCTGGACCGAGCGATCGGCAATTTATGCACCAACATCCACCGATCCTGGCGAGCGCCGACTGGTGTCCTTCGAGTGAAGGGCGCCGAAACTAGCAACGAGTTTCAGATGCGTCTACGGGAATCGACAAACAAATTTCTAACCGCTTGTGATCGCGAAAGATTAACGCGCAAGTTTTTTGACAGCTGCATGCACATCTTTACGCGTTGCGTTTTGGCTGTTGACAAAGTGTTGTGATCATTCCGAATTACGTTTTGTTATCGTTTGCGCAACATCCAGCACGTTCTATCTCCCATTTCGTCCACAGCGGTTGGTGACGTTCCGCGCGTCAGCTCCACAACTTATCCACCGACTGCTCACGGTGTTTCCGTTGGGTTTCGAGCGCCGGCAAAGACGACAATTTGGAAGGGTGATCCAACGCTGTTAGCTTCCCCGGGAGTAGTATCCATGGGGCGAACACGAGCTTTATGGGGGACCGCAATCGTCGGTCTCCTGACCGCATTGTGCCCGGCGCGAGTTGCGTGGGCGCAGGCAACACCTTCGGGTGTCGGTGGCATTGCTACCCCCGACCTCATACCCACGGAGGATACCCTCGACACGACCTACGGGCTGTCGATGGGCTCCGGTGCACGGGCCGGTGCCATTGGAGTCTCGGCGCTCGCCTACAACACCTCCAATATGGCCGCCGTGTCGAAGTACGACGTCGAAGCGTTCTCCCAGATCATTGGTGGCAACAAGAGCAACGGCGGAACGTACTGGACCCTCGGCAGCTCGATCACCGACTCGACGACCAGCAAGAAGATCGCGATGGGCACCAGCTTCCGCGGGGTGTTCTCCGGCGCGAACAGGCGATACAGCGGTTGGGACTGGCGCTCGGGCATCGGCATCCAAGCCGTCCCTCAACTTGGGTTCGGAGTCGCATTTCGCTGGGCGAAGCTGAAGTCCGATCGCGTCGACGGTCAGCGCGTCGGTCCCTCCTTCGAGGGCGTCACGATGGATGCGTCGCTCACGGTCACGCCCATTCCTTGGCTCCGCGTATCGGCCCTCGGTTACAACTTGGTCAAAACTCACTCGGCGCTGGCTCCTCAGATGGCTGGGGCCAGCCTGAGCCTTGCGCCGGTCGAGAGCTTCAACTTCGGCGGCGACGTGCTCTTCGACTTGACCACGTTCGAAAAGAAGAAGCTGATTGCGGGCGTGGGCGTGAGCTACACCGCTGGCGAGATGATCCCGCTCCGCATCGGGTACCGACGCGACGCTGGCCGTGATCTCAACCAAATCACAGCGGGCGCGGGCTACGTCAAGGGGAAGGTTGGCGCCGAAATCGCGCTGCGGCAGGACATCAAGGGCCGCAAGGAAACCTACCTCATCCTCATGTTCCGCCTCGTCGTGCAGTAGAGGCTACTTCTAGCTCTTCTTTCTGCGTTCGCTTCTGCGCTTGTCTCTGTTTTTGTCTCTATTCTTGGCCCGCGTCAGTCCGAAGTGGACGACCCCAGGGATGTGACGCCCCGCAAACGCACCCACCCTACCGTGCCCCGTAAACGTGTACTCGCGCTTCCGCCGCGCGATGGCGTCGATCATCGCGCGCGCCGCACGCTCGGCGGGCCACATGAGGTTCTTCGGGCGAGCGTCTTTACGGGATGCGTCGTAGCGGCCCTGGTTGTCGACCTGGGCGATTTCGCTCTCGATGAAGCCTGGGTGGACCGTGGTGCATGTCACGCCGCTGCCGTGAAGCTCGATGGCGAGCGCCTGGCCGATGGCCCGAACTGCGTATTTCGACGCGGTGTCCGCGCCTACTCCCGGTGCCGACATCATCGCGGCCACACTCCCCACAAGAGCCAGGCGCCCCTTGCGTTCGCGCAGGTGGGGGATCGCGTAGCGCGCGGTCATGGCGGTACCGATCACGTTCACGTCGAGCTGGCGCCGCCAATCGGCCGCGGAGAGCTTTTCGATCCGGCCGGCAACGGAAAAGCCAGCGTTGGCGACCGCGACATCGAGACCGCCGAACGTGCGCACGACCTCTTGTACGGCCTCAGCGACCGAGGCCTCATCGGTGACGTCGCATCGAACGGCAAGCCCCTTGGTGCCGCGCGCCTCGAGCTCGTTCACCACTTCTTGAAGCCGGTCTTCACGCCGCCCCGACACAGCCACGGCGGCGCCTTCATCCGCGAACCCGAGGGCGAGCGCGCGTCCGATCCCGCTGCCGCCGCCCGTGATCCAAACGACTTGGTTGTCGAAACGCTTGGCCATGGTCTGCGCGTAGCAGCTCCCCGCGTCGGCCGCCACGGGCGGACTGGGCGTTACTCTGCCGTCCGATCAGGCGTCTCGTCTACGGCTGCCGCGCCCGGGTCCGTGGCCCATCGCTTCATGGGTGCAAACCACGTGGACACGCGCGCCGCCAGGTCCACGTCGAGTCGGTATAAGCAGGGCACCACCAATAGCGTAAGCAGTGTCGAGAAGGTCAGGCCGTAGACGATCACCTGCGCCATCGGGGCGAGGTGGGGAAGGCTTTCGGTCGCGAGCGACAAGGGGAAGAGCCCCGCAATCGTGGTCACGCTGGTCAAGAAGATCGGCCTGAGGCGCAGCTTCCCCGACTCGACGATCGCTTCGTCGAGCGCCATTCCGCGATCGCGCCGCTTGTTGATGAAGTCGACCAACACCAACGAGTCGTTCACCACGATTCCAGTTAGCCCGACCACTCCTACGAGGGCAATCAATCCGATCGGCTTGGGACTGAGCAGGAAACCGCCAGCCACACCGATGAAGGACAGCGGGATCGCCGCCATCACGACCGAAGGCTGGGAGAAGCTCCGGAATTGCGTTGCTAGGATCGTGTAGATCAGCAGCATGGCGACGACGAACGCCTGGAGCAGCGACTGGACGGATTCTTCGGTCTCCTCGAACTGTCCGCCATATTCGAAGCGAATGTCGGGGTTTGCGGATTCGAGCGGCTTGAGCCGCTCCTGGAGCGTCGAGTTCACCTCTCCGCTGTTCGTGACTTCTTCGTCGATGCCCGAAAGCACGCTCACGACGCGCTTCTGTTGGTAGCGGCGGATCACACCCGGACCCCGCCCGTAGGACACATCTGCGATTTCGCGGATCGCCACCTCGTCGCCATTGGGCGCGATCAGTTGCAAGGACGCGATGCGCGCTGGGTCCTGTTGCACTTCCTCCCGCAGCTGCACGACGATGTCGATCTCGTCATCTCCTTCACGCAGGGTTGCGGTGGGAGTCGCCCCGAACGCGCTTCGCAGCCACCGGCTGACCATCTCTGGCGTGAGCCCATGAAGCGCTGCGCGTTCCTCATCGACCCTGATCTGCAGCTCCTGCTTCCCAAGCTCGTAGTCGTGGCTCGAGTTGCGCGTTCCTTTGATGACACGAACCTCCGCAAGCACCTGCTCCGCGAGCTCGACGAGACGCTCGTAGTCATCGCCGCGTACGCGCACCGCTACGGGCGCGCCACGCGGAGGGCCGGGCCTCACTTCGACGAGCTCGAGCCGCGCCGGGCCCACCACGTCGTCGAATAGCCCGCTTACCTGGGTCACCAAATCGCGGCCGCCATGCAAGCTGCTGCGCACCGTCGCCGGCACGACGAATACGGTGACCATGCCCATGTGATCACCCGAGCTGATGCCCATGTCGGTCCTCGCCATGCCGCGCACAGCAAGCGTCGCTTCGACGTCGGGATTCTCGAGATTGAGGATGCGTGTCTCGAGCTTGGTCAACAGCGCCTCGGTTTCCTCTTTCGACGCATCGGTTGGCATGCGGACGCGCACGTCGAACATGTCCGGGTCGCCTTCGGTGAAGAGGATCACGTCTTTCATCGTGAAGGCGGCAGCGACCATCAAGAGACACAGGCCGTACGCACCAAAGACGACCGTCGCCCGGTGTCGAAGAGACCAGCGAAGGACGCGCTCGTAGGTGTCTGCGACGCGTGCGCTCGTTCGCTGCAGGCGTGTTTTCGGGGGCCCGGATTCGTCGTTCTTCAGGCGCGCAAGCCTCCCGAAATCGGCCATATGGCTCGGCAGGATGAACATCGCCTCGACCAGCGACGCGGCGAGCGCCGCCACGACGACTTTGGGAATGATCGCGAAGAAATCCCCGAGCACCCCTTCCATCAGGAGCAGAGGCAAGAACGCGGCCCAGCTGGTCAGCGTCGATGCCACGACCGGCCAGAAGACCTCCTGGGTACCGACAACTGCCGCCTTTCGCCGCGGCATCCCCTCCTCCATGTGCCGGAAGATGTTTTCGATGATGATGATGGCGTCATCGACCACGACGCCCAGGCACAGGATCAACGCTAGGAGGGACATCATGTTGATCGTGATGCCCATCATGTGCATTGCGATGATCGCGCCCGCCAGCGCGACAGGCAGCCCTACCGCGGCCATCGTTGCGTTCCGCGCGCCGATCGCGACCCATAGGAGCAGCAGGACCAACAAGAGCCCCACCGCAGCGTTTGCGTAGAGCGTGCCCAACGAGTGCTCGACCTCGGCAGCAGCGTCGCCAAACAGGTCGATCGTGACCCCCGGCGGAAGAGTCGGTCGCACGCGATCGACCAATGCGCGCACGTCTTCACTGATGCGCACGCTGTCCGCCTGCTCGTCTTTTCGAACGGTCAGCACGATCGCCGGTTCCCCGTTCACCCGCCCGCTAAACTTTCCGGGCGCGAATGTATCTTTCACCTCCGCGATGTCACGGACGCGTACCGAGCCACCTTGGGGGTCAGGCCGGATGACGACATTGGACAACTCGTCGACGTCGTTGACCCGCGTCATCCCCCGGACGAGCCGCGCGTCGCCTGGTCCTTTGGTGGTCCCAGCCGGGACGTTAGCTGCCCGAAACCGAAGCGCTTCGGTGACTGTCGTGAGCGAAAGCCGATACGCAGAGAGGCGGTCCGGATCGACATCAACCCGGAATT
>QMMB01000046.1 GCA_003647035.1 Deltaproteobacteria bacterium
GGAGCTGATTCGAAAGCGCGGCGCGGAGAGCCGTAATCACCTCTGGTGCCAACACCAGTACGGCAACCAGAAGGCCCCCGAAGGCAGCCGGGGCACCGACCTCTACGATGCCGAAGTCGATGATGATGGCGAGCTTCTTCGACAGCAGGACGATCGGAACCATGTAGCCGATCAGCATGGCTGCGTGGAACGGAAGCGACCGGATCATCGCGTTGTCCACGGCGTGAGCGGGGTGCTCTTCGCCCACCGCGCTCTCGAGCTGCGGCGTCGTGAAGTATTCACGGTGCCGAATCGTCTGCATGGCAAGGAAGACCGCGTAGAGCCCCAGTGTGATGACGATTAGAAATTCAGATTGAGGGATCGTGAAGGAGGGATCGGGTGTCGAACGTGTAAAGTTCGGAAGGACCAACGACAAGACGGCCAGAGGAGTGATGACCGCCAGGAAGGTGTTCGCCCCCTGCAGGTTGAAGCTCTGCTCGACGTGCCGAAAACCTCCCAACAGCAGCGATGAGTGCGACCTCGATGGTAATGACCGAGAGCGTCAGGATCAGGGTCCCGTACGGCTCACCGAGCTTGATCGCGAGTGCCTCGGCATGTCGGACGACACCAAACGATGCCCACATCATGCTTCCGAAAATCCAAGCGAAAAAGAACGCCGTTCGGGGATCGGGGGCAACGTCGGACAGCCAACCCGCGCCAAACCACATGAAGGCCAGGGCAGTGACAACCGCGGCAAAGAGCCCGACCTCGGCGCGCAGGCGCTTCAGCAAGCTAGGACTCGACGATTCAAGGGCCATGAGAACGCCCGCACCTCACCACGGAACCCCGACCAGAGCAATGGGCGTTGGAACACTCAGGCGGCCGCTCGGCCGTAGGTCACTTGCAGGTAGCGTATGATGTCAGCCGACTCCGGCATCCAGCGAACCTGGCCATCGCCGCTCGTGATACGCAGCACCGGTACCGTCGTCCGGCCGCGCGCCTCGCGCAGCTCCTCCCGGCGCGTTTTGTCTTCGTAGATATTGCGCATCTCGACGTCGAGGCCCAACTCGCCGATCACGCCGCGCACGCGTATGCAGAATGGGCAGCCGTCGAAGTGGTAGAGCGCGAGGCGGTCTGTTTTCGGCTCCTCCGCTGGCCCCAAACATTCGAGGACGCGTTCCGCGTAGTATTCCGGCCACGGCGCGTTCGGACTCGCCGCACCGTGCTCGTCGTCGGTGGCCACGAGGCAGAAGACCAGGCGGCTGCGCGTGATCGGGGCGGCCAGGAAGGGCGTCAGTCGGTCCTCGAGATAGCCCGCGTACCATATCGGCCAATCGGGATCCTCCCCGTCGGTCTCGATGAACGCCTGATGATGTGCCTGCCCGGTTTTCTTGAAGAGCTCGGCAAGCTGCTTGATCTGAATTTCGTTGCTCATCATGGCCTCCTTCTATCGGCTCATCCGCGAACAGCGTGCTTCGTCTGGCCCCTTATACCACTTGTTGACGAGGCCCCGCGCCCTAGGATCTCTTCGATGAAGGGCGACGCCGAGCGAAACCCCGAAAGCGCAGAAGGCGATTGGTTCATCGACCAGCGGTGCATCAACTGCGCTGCCGCACGGCACGTCGCACCGGGCCTCATCGTGCGCCACGGCGACCAGTCGGTGTTCGAGCGACAGCCGAGCACGCCGGGCGAAGTGCGCCAGGCCTGGCTGGCAGCAGAGCTTTGCCCTACCCGATCGATCCGAACGGAGAGCCACCTGCGGCCACCACCGGATGTCTACCCCCACCTATTGGCCAACGGTGTCTACCTCTGTGGCCACAACCATCGCTCTTCGTTCGGGGCCCATTCGTATTTCGTTCCGCGAACCGGCGGCAACCTGTTGTTCGACTCTCCGCAGTTCACGAGCAGGCTCGTCGGGCCCTTCGAGGAGATGGGCGGCGTCTCGAAGATCCTCTTGAGTCATCGCGATGACGTCGCAGACGCCGAAAAATGGGCCAAGCACTTCGATGCTGAAGTCTGTATTCACCGCGAGGACCAAGACGCCGCGCCGTTCGCTTCGCGTATTCTCGATGGTGAGTCAGCGAGCAAGCCAACCGACCTCGGCGACGGCCTCACCGCGATCCCAGTGCCGGGCCACACCAAGGGGAGCGTCGTCTATCTGCTCGACGACAGTTATCTCTTCACCGGCGACTCTTTCACTTGGGACTACGAGCAGAGCGCAATGCGGGCGTTTCGCGACTATTGTTGGTACTCGTGGTCTGCCCAGAAAGAGTCGCTCACCACACTGGCAGAATACCGGTTCAATCAACTCTTTTCAGGGCATGGGCCATGGAGCCCTTGGCGAGATCAAGACGAAATGCGGGTGCTATTGCTCGATCTGACGGACCGAATGTAGCGTCAGCCGATCGTCTTCCCCGAGCTCCGCCGTCGTGCCGAGCGCTCTCCCCTCGCGAACGAGAACGTCTCGCAGCCACCGCGCAACTCGGTTCTCAAAATGCGCCCAATGCGGACCAAAGCCCGGAGGTGCTGCTCACGATGCGGGTGCTGTTCGCATTGGCGCCAGCGCCCTTCAACGGCATCGGGGCGATGATCATGGTCTGGTACCCCTTGAGCGAGGCGAGGCATCGCAAGATTCGGAAGGGAGTCGCTTGTCATGCGGCACGAAAGTGGTTCGCGCTCTGCTCCGCTTCATGTGGCAACGGGGACACCTTCAATCGGTACCGTACGTGCCGATGGAGAACGCCCCCGAACGGAACCCCGAATGGTACGGGGAACAGGAACGGGACAGGTTCCTAGACGGGATGTTCGAGATGTTCCCGCAGTGGTACACGTTTTTCTACATCACAACGCGCCTCGGGCTACGCGCCGGGGAGGTCTATGCGATCTCGAGGGATCGAATTCGGGATGTACCGCCTATGTTGGTGGTCGATCGCGCTGTGCAACGTGGCCACAAGGATCGGCCTGCGGCACTTGGGCCACGCAAGAACAATCGTGTGCTGACGCTGTCGCTGACACAGGACGTGGTCGACGCGATTCGCTGGCACATCAAGAGCGGATTCTCAGGCTTCGAGTTCCTGTTCAGCGAGGACGGGTGCTTTCCCAAGAAGGTCCACTCCCACGCTCGCCCTATGCGCCTGGTGCAGCGCGCTCTAGGGCTTCGCGAGCTCGGACACCACAGGATTGGGCGTCACTCCGTAGCCAGCCAGGCGGCCACGGGAGGGCACTCTATGAGGGCGATACAGGCGCAGCTAGGGCACAGCTCACTCAAGAGCACGGAGCAGTACGCGCACCTGGGAAAGCGCGCACAGCTCCGAATCGTGGCCGACCTCGAGCCCGCGTCACCTCCTCACGGCACCCTGACGGCACCGGGCTGAAGTGTGATCAGGAAAGCTTCTCACATTTCAGCCGCTTACAAAGAAAAGGGGCGACCCGGCACGGATCGCCCCTTTTGGAAGTTCGCTGGCCTTGCGACGAGCAAGCTCGTCGTTTGGCTGTGTGGATGCGAATACGTCGCATTCACCACGACCGACTTTGTCTGGATTTCGAGCACGAGGCTCGATGGTGGGCTTATTCAGCCTCTCCTGCTTTGCGCGACACGTTTCGGCGCGATGCGTTCCCCGTCGGGAAGCCTGCTAACACCCCGCGTGAGCTGTTGGACTCACTGGAGGAGCTTTGACCGACACGTCCCGTGCGCTGTCGTCGTATCTCTCGACTTGAAGGTCTAGAGGTACCGTAGGTTCGCCTAGGTTGCCCTACGCGCTTCCTTCGGACGCAGTCCCAGCAACGGTTTGTGTTTAGCAAACCGCAGTGATTGGACTCCGCGACGACTCTCGCCGTACCTGAACCCTTGGTTTTCGACTCGCCAAGGGCGCGTTGTGGGATGCGCTTCTATTGGATCCTGATGCTCATGCCGCGCTCCGTGCCGCTGCCGAAGCTCTCGCTTCGTGTGCAACGGTGTCGCTCAGCATGTTCAGGCCGACGCGTGCAATCCAGAGTTTTAGTTTTCAAAGATGGGCACCCGAACCTCGTGAGACTACCGTCACCAGTGTCGAACCGGCTATCCGGACGGTGAGCCGACGGTGTCACCCCGTCGCACTCGCTGAGGCGGGAGCTCGCCGCGCCGAAGCGGACGAGCACCGAACCTCTGACGTGCCGTCACGGTCGTCGGTCGGCCCTTATGCCAGGTGCCTCCGACGTCCCGTCTAGAACCTTCGCGGCCGCTGTGTGGTGAAACAGAGCGGCGTCCTGATTCGAGCGCGTCTTTCACCGACGCCCCTCGCGTCGACGGCCTCCATCAGAGCTTTCACTCGACTCGGGCCCACGCATCAGGACATCGGCTTTTGCAATCCTCACGACCCACGGACACGTTCGACGCTCTTCGCGCCTCCCGACCGCGTGACCTTTCGGCCCCGCCTCTCCCCCGTGAGAGTGAGAAACATGCAACTCGCGTTGCATGTTGTCAGATGGGTTGTTCAAAGAACGTCGAGCTCGCTGTCGCGATCTTCCGACCTCTTTTGTCTCCGATCCGGCGAGGGAGATCAACGAAATTCGCTTGTGGAAAAGACGATTACTTTTTCCACAGGGAAACTACGTTTCCCCCAACCTGTCCACAAGGGGCAAGCCCCTGAAATTGGGTCCTCGTCTTAGGGTGACGCGGCGACGGGCACGGCGACGGTGTTGACCGGGATCGCGGCGGGCTGAGTCGTCGGCATACCACTTTCGGTCGGCGCCGGCACGACCTCTGCGGGCGTGACTCCCGCGGTCGTCATCGGATCCGGATCGACCGTCAGCTCGGGCGCTTCGAGCGGTGCATCGAAATCAAATGGTTGGATGCGCGGAGTCATGTTGCCAAACCGGTCCACGGTCACCCACGCGCCGTCAGGCATCACGTACGCGCCGAGCTCACGATCGAAGCGCGGTATCGCAACCTCGATCGGCTCTTTGACTTGGCCGCGAACTCTTCCTGGCAGAATCTCGACGAACAGCGGCTCTTCGAGCACGAAGTTGTATCCGCCCTTGTCGAACTCCATGAGGTACAGCTCCTCTTCGAACTCGAACTCGCGGCGGTAGACCATCGGCTGCTGGCCGTACCGTGTATGGGGACGATGTTCGAGGACGAACGACATCAGTCGCACAGCAATGTGATTGTGCATCCGGTGACAACCATGTGAATGGCGACGCATGATGCTCATGTAGTCGACCGAACCATGGGTGCGGATGCCCTCGTCGCCGCCGACTTGGATTTTGCCGTCTGGCGAGCGGTAGTACTTGCGGTGATACGCCGCGACCAGGCCGTACGCCGAGGCGTAGCTCGGACCCGTCGTGTGGTAATCGACCTCGAAATACTCCTCGCCCCGTTTCTTCCTCTTGGTGAGCATGACTCGTGGCGGCGTGCTCTCGGGCGGAACCCAAATCGGCGCAGCTGCGATGCGGCTCCATACACGCTTGCCGACGGGCGAGCCCTTGTATTTCCACATCACCACGCCCTCGATGAAGTCTCCGCGCCACCCGCCGACGGTCGTCCCGAACCGCGCGAGCGGGATCTTCTGGTCGTTGTAGTGCACGAGGATGGTAAGGCGCGGCCGACGACTCACCGGCTGGGAGCGCGCCTTGCCCTCTTCGTCGTATGGAAACTCGTACCAAACGTCGCCGCGATCAGTCGAGATGCTCAGCTCCATCACGCGCGCGTAGTAAGGAGGAAGTTCGATGTTCTCGACGGCGACGATGTGCGTCGCGGCAATGTCGCCAAGAGAGTCCAACCATGCGTACGTCGACTCGGCCGTCTGCAGCCCAAAAGCCTTGATGACGCGCTCGCGAAGGTCGGCCTCGAGATTCGGAATCTGTAGCTCTCTACCGTCTTCGGTCTTGTAAGTCCGCGGTTCGCCATCTCGCAAGGTCGACGTACTGCGGTCTTCGATGACCTCTGCGGCGTGGACGGCGCGCTCGGTCAGCACTCGAATAACCGCTTCCTGCTCGGTGTCCTGCGGCGACGTTCGTAGAACGGCCAGCGTGTCGTCACCGATGAAGCCCCAGCCATAGACACGATGCCTGCGCTCGAACTCGGCAAGCGCCTCGTGGGTTCTCCAATCGAAGAGGCCTGGTGTGTGCGCACCGCTACCCTCGAAGAAGCCCTCGCATTCGAGTCGGGTTTGCGCCGCGATGATCGCTTCGATCTCAGGCGCGAGGATGCGGTACTCCTCGACCTTCGCCCACTCGTCATCATCAACGGCGTGAAGACGGGCAACCTGAGCGAGGCTCTCTACCTCGGCACGCGTGACGAGCGCAGCCATTTGCGGCCTGAGCAGCTGATAACGAGCCAAGCGGCGTGCCGGGCGGCGGCCCTTTCGGTACGCAAGGAACCCTTCGAACTCCTGCAACGGCACGAGGTCGAGCTCCTCTGCGCACTCTAGCGCCCGTACTTGTCGGAAGCGCTCCCTCAGCAGCCCGAAGGTCGGCAAGATGCCGTAGAGCTCGAGGTACTGGTCTTTGTTGGCTCGATACCCGTGCCGATCATCGGGAAACTCCCCCCGCGCGAGCGCCAAATACGTCGAGCGGTACTCGCTGGTCTTGCCGAGCTCGTCGGGAGAGGTAGCCTCGGTGAGTATGTACGGAGTCCAGTCTTCGCCGAGGTCCAGCAGAAGGTGCCCGTCTTCGTCGGCCTTGACGGCATCGACGTCGCCCTGCGAGCTGCCATCATTCCAAAACGCGACGGGTGCCTCGAGGACCACCCGGGGGACTTCGGCCGCAAGGTCGGAGCTGGTCTCGGGCTTGGCATCGCTACCCGCCGGAGCGGTTGCAGGAGCCTGCTTCGGTGTGCAGCCATAGAAAGCTGCACACGCCAGAATTGTCAATAATCCCAGGCGCAAATCGGTCACGTCTGATCCACCTTGGGGCCGAACCGATAGCAGCGCAACTTTCGAGCGGACCGGGCTAGACGTACCCATGGCGCGACGTGCTAGATGGCGCGTGAATGGGCTTTCTTGATCGGCGCAAGGTAGGTCTCGTCCTTACTCCGGCACTCTTCGTAGCGGTTTGGTTTGCTCCGCTCGGACTGGAACCACGCGCCCACCATCTTGCCGCGGTCTTCGCCGCGGTGATCGTCGCCTGGGTCACGGAGGTGTTGCCCATTGCGGTGACCGCGCTGCTGATCGCGCCGGCCATGATCGTGGTGGGCGTCACCGACAGCCGCGCCGCGTTCGCACCGTACGCCGACCCGCTGATCTTCCTGTTCATCGGTGGTTTCTTCATCGCTAGAGCCATGACGCGGCACGGCCTCGATCGGCGCATGGCGCGGTCACTCACGCAGCTCCGGCTTGTACGTGGCTCTCCGATTCGCATTCGCATGGCCTTCATGATGACGGCGGCGATACTCTCGATGTGGATCAGCAACACCGCCACCGCAGCGATCTTGATCCCGATTCTTCTCGGCACCCTCCCCGAGGAGGACGATACAAACTCCGGCAGCGTGCTTGCCATTGCCTACGCGGCTTCCGTCGGCGGCATGGGCACGCTGATTGGCAGCCCACCCAACTTCATCACCGTCCGTTTCCTGCAGGAGCAGACCGACACCCAGTTCGATTTCGTGCAGTGGATGGGCGTCGGCATGCCGGTCGCCTTGGTCCTCGTGGTCATCGTCGGCTTTGTCCTGCAATGGCTCGCACCTCCACCGGCCACCGGCACGAGTGTGACCCTCGTGGCGTCACCCTGGTCGCGGGGTGAAAGGGTCACGGCATCTTGCTTCGGGCTGGCAGTCGTTGGTTGGACCGTGCCAGGCCTCATGCGGGCCGTAGGCGCGCCCCACGCCGAGGCCGTCGCCCACGCGCTCCCCATCGGAGCGGTCGCGATTCTCGCGGCGGCCCCCCTGTTCCTCATACGCGACGCGGACGAGAAGACGCCCGTTCTCCCTTGGCATGACGCGGCGCGCATCGATTGGGGCTTGATCTTGCTTTTTGGCGGAGGCCTCTCGCTCGGCGCTCAGATGTTCGAGACCGGGTTGGCCGCATCGATCAGCCAGTGGTTCTTGGCCGTGACGGGAATCAGCTCGCTGTGGGGCCTCACCGCTGCCCTCATCGTGTTCACCGTCTTCTTTACGGAAGCCTGTTCCAACACGGCATCATCGAACATGATCGTGCCTCTCGCGATTGCGGCAGCCGTCGAGCTCGATGTGTCTCCACTTCCACCCGCGTTGGCGGTCGGCCTCGCCGCGAGCTGTGCGTTCATGCTCCCCATCGCCACGGGGCCGAACGCGGTCGCCTACGGAACCGGCTTGCTCGAGTTGCCGCAGATGATCCGCATCGGGTTCGTGCTGAACATCGTAACCGCACTGGCTCTCCTCGCAGTGTTGTACGGATTGAGCACCGTCTATGGCTGGGCGTAGCCTTGCCGTTTTGTTGAGTGCAGCCGCAAGGGTGACTCATCCTTACAGTTCCCCACTTTGTGAGAGGCAACCATGGGAACTTTGGGCACCGTCCCCTTTCTTCTGAATCAACTCAGGCCACCCGGACAGGGTGGCGCCGCGCTGACACAAGCTGCGGCGTCGATCGCGCTTTCGCACGGCCAACCGCAAACGATCGTCGACGTCCTGCACGGCCGGGCCTTCCGCTACTACGCGGAAGGACTTCGCCAGTACCTCGCCGTTCGGACCGGATCCACCAGTCGTGCAGACCACTACCTCTCCAAGCTTCGCGCCTTTGTGGCCAAGAGCGACAGCGATGACTTGATCCAAGCGCCCGGCATTCGCGCGCGGCTGTACCGTGCGACGCGCGGGTACCTTCACAATCAGAGCCGTCCGCACGAGCCTCCGACGAGAAGCGACCTCGAGGCCCTCCCCTGGCGCGCTCTTCCGTCCGCCCACTCCACCGTGAGTCCGCTCAACGCGCTGCGCTTCGATCTTGGCGCGGATGATTCGGAGCTCTTGGAGCTTCGTCACGCGCGTGAGCTGAGCATCGACGAGCTTGCTTTCGTCTACGGCAAGACACCACTCGAGATGGAACAGCGGGTCGACGCGGCGATGGCAGGGGCGCAGGCGAGCCTCGATGCGCATGGAATCCGTGATGCCGATCGATTTGGTCGCGTGATCGTCGAAGCGTTCGCGCTCGAAGCCGCCCCGAGAACATCGAGCGATGAGCACGAGGGCATCGAACCGCTTCTCAACGGCACCATCGTTGGCGGGCGGTACTCGATCGAAGCCCGCGTGGGTCTCGGCGCGTTCGGCGACGTGTATCGGGCGAAGGACACCGAGGTGCCTGGACACGTCGTCGCCCTGAAATTGCTGCACCAGGCGGCGCACTCGAAATCGGCAAAGCAGTCGGCGCTCCGCGAATTGCGGCTCATCGCGTCCGTGTTCCATCCGTCGATCGTGCAGTTCAAGGACCACGGCTGGTTCGAAGAGCGGCTGTGGTTCGTCATGCCCTGGTACGACGGTGAGACCCTCGAATCCCGCTTGCAGCGCGAGCCGTTGAGCCGCGCCGAGGCGCTCGAGATCTTCCAGCCTCTCGCGCGCGCGCTGGCAGCGATGCACGCAGCAGGCGTGCGTCACCAAGACGTGAAGCCTGAGAATATCTTCCTCGCACGCATTCCCGGTTTCGGCGAAGAAGAAGTCACACCGGTGCTGCTCGACTTGGGTGTCGCGGCCACCGAGGCAGAGATGGTGGTTGCGGGGACGCCGACGTACTTCGCGCCCGAGGTTGCGGCGCAGTTCGCGTCCGTCGAACGCAAGCCTCCCGTCAGCAACAAGGCCGACGTGTTTGCGTTGGCTCTTTCGCTTCGCAACGCGCTCGATCCCACGACGCAAGAAGACGTTGCTGCGGGCGCCGTCGACACATTCATCGAGTATCGCTCGAAGGAGACCCCGAACGCGCCGACGCGCAAAGACCTCAAATACCTCACGCCGTTCTTCGACCGTTGGATGAACTGGGACGCCGCACTGCGACCATCGGCGGACGAGCTCGTTGAAGATCTCTCCGCGCTCTCGCTTCCCGAAGAGCGAAGGCAGCGGGTTAAGACGATCTTGCGGTGGACGATTCCAGTGGCGCTTGCGCTTCTCGGGGCGTCGGGCGCTGCCGTCACTGTCTTCTATCAGCAAGCCGAGACACAGCGTGAAGTGGCACAGCGGGCGAAGCTCACCGCCTCGGACCTTCGCCGCGACTTGGCCGACACGCGTGAAATCGCCGAGCAGCTCGAGCTCCGGTACGAGCAAAGCCGATTGACGCGAACCGAGCTCGCCAAGCGGCTCGCCCGAACGGACGGCAGGGTTACTTCTCTGAAGACGCAACTCAGGGACGAAGAGCGCCGCCTGATACGCACGCGCGACAAGCTCGCCCAGAGCCGCCAAGACAAGGCGACGATCGAGCGGCACCTCCTGCAAACTGAGAGGGACCTCTCCGCGACCGAACGCTCGCTCGCCTCGACCAATCAAAAGCTGGCGACCACGGCACAGGAGCTGGCTGCCGAAGAAGAACGCGCAAAGCGTATGGAGCGGAAGCTCGCACGAGAAGGTGATCGGCGACTGGAGCTTCAGGGAGAGATCGCGGCACTCGATGTGCGCTTGAAGGCGGAGGGCACGCAGAGCGACGAACTACAGGACGCCGTGGCTCGTGCGGTAGCGGCGCGTAGCCGGGCAGAGCTCGAGCTGGAGTTCGCCGAAGACGAGCTCAAGGCCCTGCGCAATCGTGCTGTGTCCCGCCCAACCGAGCCCGAGTCGGACTCGTTCGACGATGAACCGACACCCGATAGCTGAGGCCAGCTCGCGACGGACCTAGCGACGGCCCTTGTAGCCCATCATGTCCTGCATGGCAGACTCGCTCATCACGGCGATTGCCGCTTCTTCGGCCAGGCGCTCCGCGCAGTCCTCGCAGACCTTGATGCGACGCCCGTCCGCCTTGACGGACACGAGCTCGTCGACCTCGTCCTTGCACGATCGGCATTCCGCCATGGCCTTTACCTCGACCGTGGAAGAAAGCGGCTCATCGAAGGAAGGACTATGTTGTTGCGAACCGACCGTGCGGCGCCACCGAGGCCCGTGGGGAGCGCGCGGAAGGCGATGTCGAGATGCTGCGTGTCGCTCTCGACGCCGTGCAGCGTGACGAACGAGGTGAGCAAGGACACCGCTCGGCGCACCAGAGGGTTCCTGCCAATCTTTGGGTCACGCATCAGGTCGAGCACGATTCGATTGCCGTTCGCTTCGGCCAAGACGGGTGAGCGGCCCGGCATGAAGTTCACCAGGGTACCGGGGTTCGACAGATCCAAGGCGCCGGATTTGATCAGCGCCGCAACGGGAGAGTCGGAGTCGCCGTTGAGCTTGAGCATCACCTCTTCGAGCCGAAGGGCGACGGTCAGCTCCTCGTCGTTGAACACGATGCGCTCGACGAAGATGATCGCTCCGGCGCGCAGTGGCGTGTTCATGAGGTCGAGGTTGCCGGAAAGACGGATGCCCGGCGGAACCGAGTCGATTTGAAAGTCCTCGATCTTGCCGCTGCGCTCGGCCTGCTGACCGAGCCACCGAAGGGCGGCAAGCGGCACACCGAACCGCAGGCCCAGCGCGCTACGCACAGCACGCCCGATCTCCTCGGGATGCATGCGTAAGTAGGAACGAACGGCGTCGACTGTTTCTTGGGGAGTGGGCATGACCGGGGGAGTCTAGTGTTCAGACCGCGCCGCGTAAATGGTCAATTCACTAGGGCCCGCTACCCCGGCGTTGGAATGGTCGTGGGGTCGCAAAAACCACGGCCGTCGCCGAGATCGGTGCACTCGGGCTGAAGCTCGAGGATCCGGGGACACTGGTTCAGCAGCTCTGGATCACAGAGTCGCTGGCACGTGGGGCCGCTCCTCAACGGGTCCTCCGGGTTACAGATCGCGCCGGGGATGCACACACAGAGGAGGCCGATCTCGCAGTCGATGCTGTAGTCGCACAGGTCGAGGAGGCCGCGAGGAACGAAGTCCGGCTTCTCGAGGTCGCCGGGGAGGCAGACCCACAGAATGTCGTCGACGCCGGCGTCAGTGCCAGCGTCAGTGCCAGCGTCAGTGCCAGCGTCGATGCCTGCGTCAAGGCCAGCGCCACCCGCACCGCCAGCACCA
>QMMB01000047.1 GCA_003647035.1 Deltaproteobacteria bacterium
CCAAAGGACCCCCGCCGGCTGCCCGTTGCGCCGAGTGTCCCCGCGCTCTGCGTGCTTGCGGCCATGCGGCCGGTAACTCGTGCCTCCCGCTTTGGGCTCGCCTATGGCGTCTTCTGCGTCCTGTTGAGCCTGATGGCGTTTCGCTCGATGCGGTTCGTTGCGCATCAGCTCTTGTTCTGCGCACCGTTCATCGCCGCGGGGCTCTCGCAGTTACCGGGCTTCAGTGCGATGCGACGCGGCGTGGTCGGGCTGGTCGGCGCGGCTGCTGTGGCGAGCACGCTTTGGATGTTGCAAACGGTCCCCGCGTTGGGGTTCGGCCTCGGGGAGCCGAAGCGCGAGTACCCCTGGGCTTCGGCCGAACTCGTCGAGCAAGGCATCGATCAACCGAGGATGCTGGCGAGCCTTCAGGACAGCTGGTTCCTGATGTTTGGCGTGCCAAACGGCAAGCTCCTGATAGACGGTCGCGTGCCATACTACGGTCCGGAGATGATCCGGCGTGTGTCTCGGAGTTTCACTGATCCCCGGCTCTTCGCGGACCAGCTGAGCGCGTACGATGTGAACACCGTCGTGATCGACCACACGCGCTCCGATCACATCGTTGCAACCGAGTACCTGAGCAGCCGTGACGACTGGGCGCTCGCGTTCATCGAGGATGGGCATTCCCTGTTCGTTCGCCGCGACGTGTCGACGGGGCTGCGTCCGTTCGAGATTGTCGGCCCCGGGTACCGTACCGGACACCTGCTCGACGCGAGACTCGACGATGCCCAGGTGAGCTCGGAGGTCGAGCGTTTGGGTTCGCAGCTGAACACGACTTCGATACACGCCTGGCACCAGGGTCTCGAGCTCTTGCGGCCGCTCGCCCGCGATGGTGACCGTGCCGGCATCCGGATGCACCGCGGCCCCGACGAGCGGGCCCGGGCGCGAGCCGCGTACGATCGTCTTTGCGTCGCGGCCAATCGCTACCCGGGCTTCACCACCATCGAGATCTACCGGGCGATGGCGGCGTTGGCAGCCTGCGACATCGCCGAGGCCCGAGAGGCGTTGGGCCGCGCCGTCTATGGGGGGCAGACGCGTGGTACTTCGCTCGCTGCGGTCGAGCTCTCGTTGCGAGCGGGAGAGGCATCCGAGCGAGCCGCGGCCGTCGCCCATGTCGCACGTCTCAATGCGCGCCCCGAGAGCCGCGACGATCCGTGGGTCGTCGCAATTGCCGAGGACGTCGACGTTCGCTGCGCGCCGCCCTAGACCGGTTCGTGATCGAGCTCGATCAGAGTGATCTCGGCAGGTGCCGCGATGCGCATCGGTGGGCCCCAGTAACCCGTTCCCGAGCTGACGTAGATCTGTGAGTCACCCCTCGCGTGGAGACCCGACACGAATGGCTGCGCGAGGCGGGTGAGAATCCCGAAGGGAAAGATCTGGCCGCCATGGGTGTGTCCCGAAATTTGAAGGTCGACGCCGTGTGCGCGCGCTTCATCGAATTGCACCGGTTGATGTGCGAGGAGGACGACCGGCTTGCTCGAGTCTCGCCCTTGCATGGCGCGTTCCATATCTGCGCCGTGGCCGTTGCCGAACCGGTGGGCCGTCCAATCGTCGACGCCAGCGACGTGGATCACTTCTCCGTTCTTGGTCAGCTCCACGTGTTCGTTGCGAAGGGCTCGAATTCCGATCCCCCTCAGAAACGCGAGCCAGGAGTCCGCTCCCGAGTAGTACTCGTGATTGCCGGTGACAAAGTACGTCCCGAGCTGTGCCTGAATCTCCCCGAGTGGCGCTACGGCATGCCCGAGGTCCTCGACCGAGCCGTCGATGAGGTCGCCCGTGATCGCCACGATATCGGGCTCGAGCGCGTTGACCTTGCGGACGATGTCCTCGACAAAATCGCGTCCTATCGTGAGGCCCACGTGCAGGTCGGTGATCTGCACTAGGCGCAGCCCGCTGAGGGATTCTGGGAGCTTCTTGAGGCGCACGTTCAGGCGCTTCACCTCGACGGGGCGAATCGCCGACCACACGCCCCAGCCCGAGAGGGCGAGCCCAAATGCGCCGGCGCCGCCCGCAAGGACCTGTGCGAGGAACTCCCGCCGCCCGCCGTCGACCGAAGTAAAGCCCGCGTACTTGACCCAGCTCCAGCGCGCGACCTCCCCGCCCCAAAGCAGGACGAGCAACACGAACATCGATCCCATCCAGATGTACCCCACCCAAGAGACAGGAATGGCGAGGTTCCGAGGCAAGATGCGCCAGGCCATCATCGATGCGGGGATCGACAGCGCGAGCACGATGAGCGCGACGGTCGCAACCTGACGCCACGGGGATGGCCACATCGGGTCGCGAATCAGGCGAGCCCACAGGTAGTAGTGGGTGCCGATCGTCAGGCCGGAAATGATACCGAGGAAAATGAAGATGCGACCAAGCGACATGGAGGTCTGGCTACGATCGATAAGGACGGCGCCCGCAGGCGTCAAGTCGCTGCTTGGCCGGGCGTCGACGGATCGGGCGAGTCGTAGCGCTTCTTGCTCTCCTCTAGATGGTCGAGGAGCCGCTGGCGGACTTCAGGGTGGGTCAGTGCAACGATCCGCGCGGCGAGGAATGCTGCGTTCTTTGCCCCGTCGATACCGACGGTGGCGACCGGGACCCCAGGCGGCATTTGGACGGTGGCGAGCAGAGCATCAATCCCTTGCAGTGCGCCGGACGCGATGGGGACACCGATGACGGGTCGGGTCGTGTGGGCGGCAACAACGCCGGCCAGGTGGGCAGCCATTCCTGCACAAGCGATGAAGACTTCGACCCCCAGCTTTTCGGCCGCTGCAATGTACTCGGCGGTCTCGTGCGGCGTGCGATGGGCGGACAGGACTCGCACGTCGCTTGGAATGTTCAGGCCGTCCAGGACGTCGCGTCCCTTGAGGACCACAGGAAGGTCGCTCGGGCTGCCGGTCAGGATTGCCACGAGGGGGGTGTCGTTCTTACTTAGTTTACTGCTCGTCACGTGGCCTCCGGGGAGCAACCGCTTCTAGCGCAAAGCAGCCCAAGCGTCACCCGCCTGTGTGAAGGCCCAAATATTCACCTGCCGCGCTTTACCGTTCCCCGCAGCCAGCCTATACATCCGCCACGTATGACGAGAGAGCCGGGCAACCTCAGTCGTAGCGTCGTATGGGCCACTTTGCTGGCCGTCGCGATGCTGTATGCTTACCCACAGAACGCGGCAGCCGAAGAGCCGCCTGCGGCAGAGGCGCCTCCCGCGGCCATCGACGAGGCCCTGGCGAAGGCGCAGGGCGAGGGCGAGCCGAAGGTGGCGGATTTGCTTACCGCGCCCGGTGGTGTGCCAGCCGAGCCCACTGACGCCGATGCTGCCGTCGATGCCGTGAAGGCGAGCATGACGAGGGTCGAGGAGCACGAAGTAGCCGGTATCGGTGCGACCTACATCATCGAGTTCGGCGACACCTTTGATTGGGTACGGATGGTGTCCGGCGAATGGCTCAAGGGCGAGATGAAGCGCATGCGCGACGACAATCTCGAGTTCGACAGCGACAAGCTCGACATGCAGAACATCGATTTCGCCGATGTGAGTCATGTCCACTCGCCGGTGGTCAACACCTACGTTTTCGACGATCGCATTTCCGCCACAGGCCGGGCGGTCATCACGCCTGACAAAGTCATCGTCGAGACCGACGAAGGCACCAAGACCTTTCCTCGTAGTGAGCTCGAGTCGATCGTCGCGGGCGGCAAGCGCGAAAAAGATTGGTGGTCGATGAAGCTTCGGTTTGGTCTGACCCTCAACAAGGGCAACACCGACCAGCTCACCTACGACATCGACTTCAGCACGCGTCGAGAAGACGATATGACCCTTCTCGACCTTGGCTACAACGCATCGTTCGGCCAGACCGGAGGCGTTCAAAACGTCAACCGTCACCTCGGCGAGCTGGACTTCAAGGTCTTCCTTTCGAGCCGATGGTTCGTGACGCCCCTATTCGGTCAGCTCTTCAACGACCGCTTCCAGAACATCCAGTTTCGTGCCACCCCCGCCACAGGCGCCGGCATCCACATCGTCGATGCACCCAACGTGAGTTGGGACTTCCAGACTGGCGTCGGCTATCAGTACTTGGACTACAAGGATGCGACTGCGCTTGCCGCCGGCACCCCTAATCCACAGCATGACGCCTTCATTCCGTTATTCACCTATGCGGACTTTGACATCACTGGCGAGATCGATTTCACCGTTAGCTGGCTGACCAACCTGGTCGTCACCACGATCGGCAACACCAACCACACCGGCAAGGCGGACTTGGCGATCGAGCTCACCAGCGTGCTCGACCTCGACATCGCGTTCCTCTTCCTGCGAACCGAACAGCCGGCGCCCCCACCGGCACCCGCACCCGGCGATCCAATCCCGGATCCCATCCAGAAGAACGACTACCAGCTCGTCGTAGGCATCAGCCTCGTGCTCGGCTAGCCCTTTTCGCCCTTCGACTCTTCTTTTTGTTCCTGGTGTTCTTTGACCTCGGCTTCGAGCTGAGCGCGCCGCGTCTCGAGCTCGCTGATTCGGTCGTCCTTAGCGGGGTGGTCGATCTGCTTCTTGAGCTCGCTGAGCTCCTCAACGACATCGTCGAGCTTGTGTCCCGCCTTGGCTTCCGTTTCGGCCTGCTCCGCCTTGTCGAACATGCGTTCTTCCGGGCGCGTTTCGTCGGCCGCGGGGGGGGTCGATTTCGCCCTACGCCTGACTTCAGGGATAAACAGCCGTTCGGCTGCGAGCTGGCGCTGATTCATGAACGTCGGTGAGACGATTTCGATACCCGCTCGATGAAGCGCATCCAACATGCACTCTCGGAGCTGCGACTCCGCGCTGATGAGGTACTTCACCTCTTCGAGGAATCCGGCGGCTTGATAGGTGATCGAGAAGTCACCCAACTCGAGCACGAACACGAAGGGCTCGGTCAGTCCGGCGTTCTCGGCGGCTTCGACTAGGCACGGCTCGATCTTTTCGCGCGGCACGTCGTAGCCGAGCGACACCGTTGCAGAGATAAACGTCCCCGACGGGCGCACCACCGTGACTGGGTTGGTGATGAGATAGAGGTTGGGTAGAGTGGTGAGGTTCCGGCGCTCGGTTTGGATTTCGGTCCGCAGGAGACCGAGCTCGGATACGCGTCCTCGGTGCCCATCGACGACGATGAAGTCCCCCGGCCGGAAGTTTCGAATCGATCGGAGCATCAACCCCGCCATGGCGTTCCCGATCAACGTCGTCGAAGACAATGCGATCGCTGCGGTGACGAGAAGGCCGAGCAAGCTCAGCAACTGTCCGCGCTCGGCTTCCCCGATCGGCAACTGGAGGATGACCATGACCAAGAGCACCCCACCCAACGCGGCGATCAGCAGTTGCTGCGAGATTCTACTCCCGGACGTAGGAGTCTGACGCTTCATGAGGATCCGATAGACCGCGGAGATGGCCACGATGCCGACCAGCAGTGTGATCAGGACCGGAAGCCATTCGCGGAGCAGAGCGGTAATCGACTCGAAGTAATCCATCGAAGCGGGATTCTGTCAGAAACAGCGCGGCTTCGTAAAGCCCACTCTCGGAATCGGCCAATACGCAGGCGCGCGGAGCGGGTCGAGTACACCGTCGGTTCGAGTCCTGCTCCTGCCTATGCCGGAGAAACACAAAAGGCCTTCTAGCTCTTGTGAAGGCCTCTACACTGGCTCCAGCGATAGGACTCGAACCTATGACCAAGCGATTAACAGTCGCCCGCTCTACCAACTGAGCTACGCTGGAATGGCTGCGAGGGATAGCGTGACTTGTGCGGCTGTCAAGCACCGGATTTCGCTCTGAATTCTGGCCTACAGATCCCTAGCCGGCAGCGTCAGTGTCAGTGTCAGTGTCAGTGACCCCGGATTAAACCCTTCAAGAAGAGCGGGTTGTCACTGTCGCTCGGCGTCGGCCTGATCGCGACTCTCCGGTTGGGCCTGTGCTTCCGGCTTGGCACTCCCGCCGTGTCCGGTCCACTGCGCCATCGACGTATCGGCGCCGAAGAGGTGGGCGACTTTGTCGTAGATGGCTGTCGGCAGTAGCTCGCGCAGCAGAGGCGTGATCTTCACCATCCACGGTTCCAACACCTGAACGCGGTTGCGTTCGACGCCTCGGACGACCTTCTCCGCGAGGTGCGTGGGGTCGAGGATGCTGGTTGCCTTGGGCGCTTCGGCGCCCTCGAACATGCCGGTGCCGATGTAGCTCGGACAAACGACCGTCGAGTGTACGTGCTTGTGGCCCAAGAGCCTGAGCTCGGCGCGAATCGATTCGGAGAAGCCGATGACGGCCCACTTGCTTGACGCGTAGGTCGAGCCGAAGGGCAAGCCGACAAGTCCAGAGGCGCTCGAGATGTGAACGATGTGCGATTCGGGGCGGTCGATCAGGTCTGAGAGAAAGGCGTGTGTCATGGCGACGACGCCCAAGACATTGACCTCGTAGGTTTTGAAATGGCGCTCGAGTGGCGTCTCGATGAAAGGGCCGCCGAACACCACGCCCGCGTTGTTGACGAGGACGTCGATCGGACCGGCCTCGGCTGCGATTTTTGCTCTGAGGGCCGCGATGCTCGCCGGATCGGTGACATCGACTGGGAATCCCCATGCTGCTGCGCCTGCAGCTTCGATCTTTGCCGTGGCCTCCCCGAGCTTCGCTTCATTGAGGTCGGCGATCACGATCTCGGCCCCGCGGCCGGCGAACTTGAGCGCCATCTCTAGACCGATGCCCTGAGCGCCGCCTGTGATCAGCACTCGCTTGTCCTGCAAATCCGTCATGGTCTGAGGATGCTAGCAGGAGTCTAGGGGCTTGGGGCGATCCTCAGATCGACCCGCGCCGTTCGATTCAGCGTGAAGATTTCCAGCATCTCGGTGTCCGCGTTCCAGGTCGAGCTGCAGCCGTCCACCTCGTCGCAGCCGGTCAACGACCAACCGTCACGATAGTGGCGGGTTGCCGGGACGTAGATTTCCGTCGGCAGGGTGGCCGACGGGGAAGGGTCGAAGGCGAGCTCGAATGTACGCGCGTCGGGGTTGTACGAGAACGAGCGTGGGATGCCGGCGACACGTTGGGGGTAGGGCCGCACGAGAGCGTTGGCGTTGTCTCGTTCCACGACCTCGCCTTCTTCGTTCCGTTCCCAGATCCCCCAGCCCCCGGGGTCGTAGGACCAGTACGTCCAGCCGAGCATCATGCGGTCGCTCATGTCGAGAAGCTCACGCATGAAGAGGTCGGCGTTCGGCCAGTCCGGATCAAAGCCCCACTCGCCCAGCAACAGCGGCGCCTTTTGCTCCGCCGTCTCGATGTTTCGGTTCGCTTCCCAGTGTTCGAGTGTGGCGTCGGTTGCGGGGTTGTACGCTTGGTTGAACTCGAATTGGACCGAGTAGAGGTGCGGCGAATATACGATGCGCGCATCGCCATCGCGTGGGTCGTCGAGCTCGAGGATGAATGAACGTTGTCCGTTGGCCGGCGCCGCTACGCGGGGTTCGTAGAAGATCCACCCGTCCTGATCGACTTCGCGAATGGCAGCGATCATCCGCTCGTAGAACTCGGTAAACAGCGTCCGATCGAACTCAGCCGCCTCGCCGTCGTCCGGTGTGATCGTGATGTCGCGTGCATGGTATGCCGAGCCGGGCGAGGGCTCGTTCAGGATATCGTAGCCGAGCACGGCAGGGTGGTCTTTGAAGCGCTCGACCACCGCTGCCCACGCGCCGGCGAAGTGGTCTTGCAGCCGGCTGTGTTCGCCTGGGTAATCGAAGAAATTGTCGAACGCAGCCTGCACCGCCGGTGCGAAGTAGTTCAGCGACCAAACGGGGTTCTGGTCGAAGGGGAGGTCATCGTCTTCGATGGCCCAAAGAGGGGCGCCGTCACAGCAAAAACGCTCGGCATACACGTCCTGATGCATGTCGAGAATCACATAGACACCATGGTCCGCGAACCAATCGAGCCGCTCTTCGGTCTTGTCGAAGTACGCCGTATCGTACTGTTCGGGCGACGGCTCGATGGCGTCCCAAAAGATCAAGTAGCGGACGACGTTGAAGCCCCACTTCTGCGCGTACCGTTCCACGTCTTGCTCTTCCAAGTCTGGAAGCCGCTCGGGGTGCCCTTTCGACGAGCTCATGATGTTCATGCCGCGCAAGATCAAGACACGGCCGTCGTCGTCACGAACGAAATACGTGCCTTCTTCAACAGGCTCTTGCATGCCGGCATCGACGCCCGCATCTGCAGGCCTACCGGAAACGCCGCTGGCCGTGCAACCGGACAGCGGCGCTATCATACCTAGAAGGGCGACTACCCGCAGTGCGCGGGACACAGACCACGCCGAGTAGTTTCTCACGACTCCAGCCTTACTTTTCCGGAGGCAGCAGGACCGTGTCGATGATGTAAAGCATGCCGTTCTCGGCGGGGATCTTCGCAATGATGTTTGCATCGTTGATCGACACAAGCTTACCGTCCTTCAGGTGCGCCGTGGTTTTCCCGCCGTTGGCCATCCAGAGTTGCTGTCCGTCTTTGAGCCAATCCGCCTGAATCGCCGACGTGGTGACGTGGTATTTCAGGATGCTCCGGAGCGCGTCCACGTTCTCGGGCTTGACCAGGTTTTCTACCGTGCCTTCGGGCAGCTTCGCGAATGCGTCGTTCGTCGGAGCGAACACCGTGAGCGGGCCGGAAGCCGCAACAGACGTGACATAGTCTGCGGCCTTGAGGGCAGCGACCAACGTCGTGTGGTCCTTGGAGCCGATGGCAATGCTGACGATGTTGTCCTCGTGCAGCGGAGGGACGTTCGATGCTTCTACGACGACCCCTTGCTCAGCGGGTGCCGCTTCAGCGGGCGCGCCCTCCTGCTTCTTGCAGCCAAAAACGAGGAGCCCACAAAGAAGCCCACTGACAACCGTAATTCTCATAAAACCTCTCATCACATCCTCCCCTGATAGGAAGCGCCTCGGAGCGCGTGCGGAGTATAGACACACAATTTATCGCCAGGTATTCGAAAAACCGGCTTTTGATGCAGTGCGCAAAATCTGCATTTGGCGCAGCTTTTTCTCTCACTAATGGCTTGCCCCCCCTGCCGGTCAGCCTAGACTCCGCCGCAACGAGGAGGGTCTATGCGCGCAAGATGGATTGGTTTACTCATCGGATTGATAGTCGGTATTGCGGGGTGCACCTCGAAGGACACCGCTCCCGCTGAGCCCAAGGCGGCAGAACCCGCACCTGCTCCGGCGCCGGCTGCAGAGCCGGAGGGAGATCCCGTTGCTGAAGCCGCGGCGATTTTTGAGAATCGATGCACGGTTTGTCACGGCGCGACCGGCAAGGGTGATGGTGACGGCTCGGCCGCCCTCGACCCAAAGCCACGTGATTTCACCGCTCCGGAGTGGCAGGCCTCGGTTACCGATGACCACCTCCAGAAGATCATCGTCTTCGGCGGCCTTGCAGTCGGCAAGGCGGCGACGATGCCCCCCAATCCCGATCTCGACGCAAAGCCGGAACTGGTCGCTGAGCTGGTCAAGCTGATTCGGGGTCTCGCCAAGTAGCTGGCTTACTTATTGCAATGCGCTTGGGCGCAGCGCCCTCCCGGTTGCCGGGGGGAGCGGAACGAAAAATTTGGAGATCTTCCCTTTCGCTGAGGGAAGCGACGTGGAGATTTTCCCTCTTGCCGAGGGGAGTGAGGAGTTCAGATGAGGTTCACGAGGATTGGTGCGCTCAGCGCATCGGGTATCGCGGTTCTATTGACTGCGACGGTCAGCATGGGGTGCGGCCCGCAACAGACGACGCAGGTGTCGCAGTCGCCGGCAAGCTCGATCGCGGAGTTGATGAAGCAGCGGGGGCTGAGTGAAGCCGATGTGAGCGCAGCGCTTCAGACCTACACGCCCACCGGTAAGAAGGACACCTATCTGACCTTCGCCTCGGGCGGCCACGGCGGTAACATGATCGTCATCGGCGTTCCGTCTATGCGTATCCTGAAGTACGTCGCCGTGTTCACCCCAGAGCCTTGGCAGGGCTACGGCTACGGCGACCAGAGCGGCGAAGTCCTCAAGATGGGCAGCCGTTTTGGCAAGGAAATGACTTGGGGTGACATGCACCATCCCGCGCTCTCCGAGACTGCGGGTGATTACGACGGCGAGTTCGTCTTCGTGAACGACAAGGCCAACGCGCGTATCGCGGTCATCGACCTGCACGACTTTGTCACCAAGCAAATCGTCACCTCGCAGCTGATTCAGAGCGATCATGGCGCGACCTTCGTCACGCCGAACACCGAATACGTGATCGAGACGAGCCAGTATCCAGCGCCCCTTGGCGGCGGTTACGCGCCGATCGAGGAGTTCGAAGAGAAGTACCGCGGCGCCGTGATCTTCTGGAAGTTCGATCGTGAGAAGGGCAGGATCGACCCGGCGAATTCCTTCGCGATGGAGCTCCCGCCCTACATGCAGGACCTCGCAGATGCCGGCAAGCTCGCGAGTGAGGGCTGGGTGTTCATCAACTCGTTCAACACCGAGATGTCCTACGGCGGGACGCTGGAAGGCAACCCGCCCATGGAGTCTGGCGCGTCCCAGAACGACATGGACTACATGCACATCATCAATCTCAAGGCTGCCGAGGCGGTGTACAAGGCTGGCAAGACCACGAAGATCGCCGGTATGGACGTGATCACCCTCGAGACGACCAACAAAGAGGGCCTGTTGCACCTCCTCGGCGAGCCCAAGAGCCCCCACGGAATGGACGTGACCCCGGATGGCAAGGAGCTCGTCGTCTCCGGCAAGCTCGATACGCACGGCACGGTCTACGAGTTCGCCAAGATCAAGGGCCTCATCGACGCCAAGAAGTACGAGGGCAAGGACCAGTACGGCGTTCCAATCCTTCCGTTCGCGGACAGTATTCGGGGTCAGGCCGAGATTGGTCTCGGTCCGCTTCACACCCAGTGCGACGACAAGGGCAACGCCTACACCTCGGTCTTCATCGAGTCGACGGTTGCCAAGTGGTCGCTCAAGGACCTCAAGCTCATCGAGAAGATCAAGGTTCACTACAACGTCGGCCACATCGTGGCGGCGGAGGGTGACACGGTCAGCCCGGATGGCGGGTACTTGATCGCCATGGACAAGTGGGCGCTCGACCGCTTCAACAAGGTTGGGCCTCTGCTGCCACAGAACTTCCAGCTGATCAACATCAACAGTGAGCCGATGCAGCTCCTCTACGACATGCCGCTTCCGCTTGGTGAGCCGCACTACGCGCAGATGATCAAGGCTGATAAACTCAACCCCATCGACGTGTACAAGCCCGCTGGTTTCGACGTCGTGACCGACCAGCCGAGTCCGAACGCTGTCAAGGCCAAGGAAGAGCGCATCGAGCGCGAGGGCAAGAACGTGCACGTGTACATGACGTCGGTGCGAAGCCACTTTACGCCGGACATCATCCGAGTGAAACTGGGCGACACCGTTCATCTGCACATCACCAACGTGGAGCAGGCCCACGACGCGACCCATGGCTTCACCATTGGCTCGTACAACGTGCACAGCAGCCTCGAGCCCGGCAAGCACGTCGACATCACCTTCAAGGCTGACAGAGCGGGCACCTTCCCGTTCTACTGCACCGAGTTCTGCTCGGCCCTCCACCTCGAGATGGCGGGCTACCTGTTGGTGGAACCCCGTTGAGTCGAGGCGCCGCACGCGTCGGCCGAGGGCTGAACGCTCCGGGCCGTGCGTGTGTGTGCGCGTTGGGTCTCTTGACCCTGGTTGCCTGTGCGTCTGAAGGTGCGCCACCTCTGGTTGTGGAGGTGGCACTTGCGCCACCTCTGGTTGTGGAGGTGGCACTTGCGCCACCTCTGCGGCCCGGTGATTGCTTGCCGGTTGCCGCGGGGACGGACTTGCAGGCCACGGTGGACAGCGCCGAGGACGGCACGGCGCTCTGTCTCGAGCCTGGGTCCTACTACGGCCCTCTGACGGTCACCAAGAGCGTCGAGATATGGGGGCCGCGCGACGCGGTGATTCGTTCGTCGGGCGAGGGAACTACGATCGAGCTCGAGACGAACGGTGCTGCGCTCACCGGCCTGACCGTC
>QMMB01000048.1 GCA_003647035.1 Deltaproteobacteria bacterium
GCGAAAGACGTCGATGGCCTCCATCCCTTCAATGCGGGGCTCCTGGTAGTCGGCCGTAAAGGGCTGCGCCCATGCACGCCGAGCGGCTGCATGAAAATGCTCGAGCACATCGGCTGCGACCCCAAGGGAAAGCGCGCTCTGGTCCTCGGCCGAAGCACGTTGGTCGGCAAGCCGATCGCGCTCATGCTCCTCGAAAAGCACGCCACCGTGACGATTGCTCATTCACGAACCGAAGACCTAGCCGACCGAGTCCGCGAGTCGGACATCCTGATCGCGGCAGTCGGCCGCACGAACCTCGTCAAGGGTGACTGGGTGAAAGAAGGCGCAGTGGTGATCGACGTCGGCATCAATCGCCTCGACGACGGCAAACTCACCGGCGACGTAGACTTCGAAGGCGCGAAGGAGCGCGCGGCACACATTACGCCGGTCCCAGGCGGCGTCGGCCCGATGACGATCGCCATGCTCCTAAGCAACACCGTAGACGCCGCCGAAGCGCGAATTCTGTAGGAGCGGCAGCGCGAGCCCACAGGGCGAAGCCCGGCGCGAAAGCGCCGCCAAGCCCGAGCAAAGCAAAGGGCGCGGCAGGGAGGACTACGGGTGGGGGTGGGCGAGACGGATGTAACTACACCAATCCAGGCAACCAGCTCACCAACCACCTCCCAAGACTTGCGCGGCAGCGCGTGTCCCGGCAGTTAGTGCGTCAGTTTCTCGATGAGGCGGTCTAGCTCGGCGAAGCTCGGGTGGCTGATTCGAACCTGGCCGCGTTCTTTGCCGCTTTCGTGGATCTTGGTGGACGAGCCGAGGGCGCGGGAAAGGCGGCTTTCGAGATCGCGGACGTTGGTGCTTTTGCCTGCCTTCTTAGCGGAAACCGGATTGCCATCGCCTCTCGCAAGGCGCCTTGCCTGACGCTCGACTTCTCGGACGCTCCAGCCCTTCGACACGGCGCTGCGGGCGAGCTTCTTCATGCTCGACACACTGGGCGCCGAGAGCAGGGCGCGGCCGTGGCCCTCGCTCAGCTCGCCGTCTTCGATCAGCGCCATGATGTCTTTCGGAAGCTTCAGTAGGCGCAACGCGTTCGCGACCGTCGACCGCTCCTTACCGACCTTGGTCGCAATCTCTTCCTGCGTGTGCCCGTAGTCGTCGGCCAACCGTTGAAAGGCTCGCGCTGTTTCCATTGCATTCAAGTCTTCACGCTGCAGGTTCTCGACGAGCGCCGCTTCGAACGCCGCTTCGTCGCCGAGGTTGTGCAAGAAGATGGGAACGTCTTTCAGGCCGGCTTGCTGCGCCGCTCGCCACCGGCGCTCGCCGGCAATGATCTCAAACCCGCCAGATGGGCGCTTGCGTACAAGTATCGGCTCGAGCACGCCGTGCTCGCGAATCGACGCCGCCAGTTCCGCCAACCCCTCCGCCCCGATTCGCCCACGAGGCTGCATGCGCCCGGGGTGCAGGTCTTCGATGGCGGCATTGTTGTTCGCGGAGCGTTGCACGGCGGGCGGCGCTACCGGGAGCAAGCCGTCCAACCCGCGCCCCAAACGTCTTCTCGCCACTAGGCTGCAGCCTCCAGATCGTCGAGCAACTCGCGCGCCAGATTCAAATACGTGTACGACCCGCGGGAGGAGGCATCGTACAAAATGACCGGTTTCCCGTGAGAAGGAGCCTCCGCAAGTCGCACGTTGCGCGGAATGATCGTGTCGTATACGCGAAAGTGACGACGCACTTCGGCCGCCACTTCGTTGGCTAGGTTGTTCCGCGAATCAAACATCGTGAGCAGCACACCATGAATTTCGAGGTGCTCGTTGACCGATGCGCGGACTCGTTCGATAGTCCCCACGAGCTGCGACAACCCTTCGAGCGCGTAGTACTCGCACTGAAGTGGAACCATCACCATGTCCGCCGCCGTCAATGCGTTGATCGTCAACATGCCGAGCGACGGAGGACAATCGATGACGATGAAGTCGTAGTCGTCACGCACGGCGGCGAGCGCGTCGCGCAATCGCGTGGCGCTGTCATCGACTTGAAGGAGGTCGCGTTCAGCCCCGACCAAATCTTGGGTTGCCGAGATCACGTGCAAGTACGGCATCTGCGTCTCGTAGATCACGTCGGCGGTTTCGACTTCACCGAGCAAGAGCTCGTACGAGCCTTCCTGCTCCTCGTCGCCCGGACGGCACCCAACCCCGGTCGAAGCGTTGCCCTGCGGATCCAAATCGACCAACAGCACCCGCTGCTCCGCCACGGCAAGGCTTGCGCCTAGATTGACGGCCGTTGTCGTTTTCCCCACTCCGCCCTTTTGATTGGCAATCGCCACCACCCGACTCATGGATTTCGTCTACCAGTGCCGGTGCATGGTTTCAATCTCGTCTGTTTTTTTGCCATCTCGATCCCGCTGGGTAGGGTGTGCTGCAGTGTAGGATAAAGTAGTCAGTTGCCATACCTACTCAGATTGGCGAGCTGGCAAAAAGGGAGGGGACATGCGCCCTAGAGGACCAAAGAGCTATCAGAACCTGGCCGAGTTCGAGCGCGAGGAATTGCGCCGGCATCACAAGGCCGGATGGTCTCTCGACGATCTGTATTCGGAGGCGTCCTTCGAACCGGGCGAGGACGACTCGATCAGGAACGACGAGCCCAAAGAGCTCGACTTCGACTTCTAGTCAGTCGAGCGGACCGCCGCCCGGCTGCAGCATGTGCTGCTCGTGGCCGAAGTTGGCATTGTTGTGCTGGGTCGGTCCGATGATCCCCTCGGCCATCGACCAGAGCAGGGCAAACGCCAGAGCGAGGGTCACGAAGCTCAGGACGATGAGCCGGGGCCCCGTCCAGAAGGCCTCTTCCTTTGCGGCGCGTGCGGCCATCGCATCGCTCATTGGGACGTTGTTGTACGTGTCTGACATGAAAAAAGCCCTGTAAACCCTCTCGGACCGGCTACTTAGTGCCATCCGGACGATGGGTCAAACCAGTCGCAAAAGGGCCCAAACTCGACAATTTGCGACGCCGTCTTACAACCGCTACGGCCCCGCGCCCGAGGAATCCTTTGTCTGCAATCGAGCTCATGAGCCCCCGCATGCTCCAGGACATGCGGGCTTCCTGCCAACTGGCGGCGGACTGCCTGACGGCGGTCGGGGCGATCATCCGCCCTCGGCTCGCGACCCACGAGATCGACGCGTTCGTCCATGAGTACATCACCTCGCGCGACGCCTACCCGTCGCCCTTGAACTACAAAGGCTTCCCGAAAAGCGTCTGTACGAGCATCAACGACTGCGTATGTCACGGCATCCCAGGAGACCAAGTGGTCGAGGACGGGGACATCGTCAACGTGGATGTGACCACGTACTTGCCGAAGGAGCACGGGTACCACGGCGACACCAGCGTGACCTTCTACGTGGGCGTGCCCAGCAAGGAAGCCATCCTGGTCACCGAGACCGCCCGCCGGTGCCTCGAGCTCGGCATCGCTGAGGTGAAACACGGCAAGCGGATCGGCGACATCGGCGCGGCGATCCAAGGGTACGCAGAGGGCAAGGGCTGCTCCGTGGTCCGTGACTACGTAGGGCACGGGGTCGGACGCGAGTTCCATATGCCTCCGCAGATTCCGCACTTTGGCCGGCGCGGCAAAGACAAGCGTATGAAGGCCGGCATGGTTTTCACCATCGAACCGATGATCAACATCGGCGGCTACCAAACCGAGGTTCTGGACGACGAGTGGACGGTGCTCACGATGGACCGTTCGCTCTCCGCGCAGTTCGAGCACACCGTCTGGGTGACCCGCGAAGGCGCCGAGGTGCTGACCACCCGCAAGGACGTCGTGCCCAACAGCGAAGACAAGCCCTGGGCCGACGTCGGCCCGCTTTCGTCGCCGGCTGCTTGGAACGCCAAACAAGAAAAAACGGGCTGACGACTCAGTCGCCAGCCCGCATTTCACGTCATAGATGGCGCGCTAGGGACAGACCACTTCCACCCCGGTGAACACCTTCTGTTGGGATGGATAGGCGACGCCAGCAGGATCGGGTGGGCAGGCGGCACCACCCGGGTTCGTGGCCGTCGGCATCACGTCGGCGCCGATGTCCACGTTGGCAAAGAGGACGATGGTGTCGCCGCCCGGGAGGAGCTCGTTTCCGAGAACCGGGTCGCCATCGGCATTGAACACGAACGCAAAGTCATAGTTGACCCCGAGCTCGGCTGCCTCTCCGCCTGCAGGGACCTCCATGTCGAACTCCACGACGACCATGGCCTTCGTGGGATCGATCGTCTCCATCAGCGCGTCGGCGACGCCAGCGACCAAAGCGTCAGGAACCACTTCGGTGTCGACCATGTCGATGCCTCCCGCTGGCACGTTACCCGTGAGCAGCTCACCCCAGGCGTCGGCAGCGGTCGTCAAGAACCTGCCGATGCCCACCGGAGCCTCGATCGAAAACGAGCCATCCATGCCGCTCACCGTCGACGTCGTCGTTCCAACGACCGCCACGGTCGCTCCCGCGAGCGGCGTGGAGTCATCCTCCAACGCGGCGCTGAACACGGTCCCGCTCCCCGTGGCCGTGCCACCGCCACCCGATCCGCCGCTGCCACCGCTTCCCGCGGATCCACCGCCGCCACCGCTTCCCGAATCACCGCAGCCAACGAAACTGAAGATCAAACCCATGCTCAAAAACAACCCAGCGTAAGTACGCATATGTCCCCCCTGCTTGTAAACGGGGCATGCTAGCAACCCTGAGAGGGCGCCGCCAAATTGACGGTCAATGGGTCTCTGTGTCGATCTAGCGAGAATCCGGCGCGTCCGACACGTAGAGATCACCGCGGTCTTCGCGGACGTAGAGCGGCTGCAGCGTCATCCCCTCACAGGGCCCGTCGACGCAATACCCGTCGTGCAAGCGGTACGTCGCGCCGTGCGTCCCGCAGATCAGGTGTGCGCCGTCCTCGCTCAACAGCTCGCCAGTCCCACCGTCGAGCGGCACCGGAAGATGGCGGCACAGGTTGCGGTAGGCCACGATGTCACCGCTCTCGTCCCGGAGCAGAAGCGCCAGGACAGGAAGACCATCGGCGTCAAGCCCGAGCCGCGCCGTGCGCACGGCTCCGTCACGCAGATCCTCCTCGCGGCACACCCACACCTCCAATGCGGTCAATCCTCCCCGAGCTCGACGTACGTCCCGCGCGCGGGGACCGAGACGAGGTCCCGACGTGGCAAGAAAAGGCCGGTCAGCCAGCCGCCGTACACGCAGCCCGTGTCGAGGCCCACGGAATGCGGCCGGTTTTGAAGCCCGCGCACCGCGTCGTGTCCGAACACCACCAGCCGAGGCCCGGGCCAGAGCGAAGCCCACGGGGTGCCCTCTTCGTAGTCTTTCGATCCGCTCCCGTCGGCAAGGATGCTGCGCATGTTCATCAAGTCGTAGGGGTCCTGGTCTTCCAGAGGCAAGCCGGGCAGCAAGCCGCCATGTACGACCAGGGCGTCGTGCTCGGGAAGCTCGATCCAGAGCGGGAGGGCCGCAAGCCACCGCCAATCATCCTCTTCGAGCTCGTCGGCCACCCGCTGGTGGGCGGGCCTGAGGATGGGAAGCTCGTCACCGGCGCACTTGGCATCCCACCACGCCAGGCAATGCTGATCGTGGTTTCCGCGCACCGCGAGCGCCCCCATCTTCCTCATCAACCGAACAACGCCAAGCGAATCCGGCCCCTTGGCCACCAAATCTCCGACCAGCACCAACTGGTCCCCCTCTTCCCAACCCGACTCCTCGAGCAGGTCCTCCAGCTCCTCGCGGCAGCCGTGGACGTCTCCTACGATGAGGGTACGGGTGCTCATGTCCTGATCTTGGGGGCGTAGCACTCAGGATCCAAGTTCATGAGGGCCTCCACGCGTTGACACCCTGTCCAAACCGGCAATACAGGCATCTTCATGATCAAAGAAGGCCGCAAGGCCCCCGCGTTCAATTTGCCCTCATCCACGGGCGACAAGCTGGCCCTCAAAGACCTCGCGGGCAAGTACGTCATCGTCTACTTCTACCCGAGGGACAACACGCCGGGCTGCACGACCGAAGCCAACGACTTCAACAAGGCCTTGCGCAAGATCAAAGCGCGCGACGCGGTGGTCATCGGCGTCAGCAAAGATTCGATCGAGTCGCATTGTAAGTTCGCTGACAAATACAAACTGAAGTTCCCGCTCCTGAGCGACCCCGACACAACGATGCTCGAGAAGTACGATGCCTGGGGCGAGAAGAACCTGTACGGCAAGAAGTCGATGGGTATCATTCGCTCGACCGTCCTGATCGGACCGGACGGGAAGGTGATCAAGCACTTCCCAAAGGTGAAGGTGAACGGGCACGTCGAAGCGGTCATCGAGGCGCTCGATGATGCCCGTACCGATTGACACTCGGGAGTGTACGAGCGCATGGTCCGACTGCGATGAGCGAGCCCAGCCCCACGCCGATGACGGAGGTCCCCGAGGCTCTGGACCCCAGCTTCCGGATCGAGCTGCCCAACTTCGAGGGGCCGCTAGACCTGCTCTTGCATCTGATTCGCAAGCACGAGCTCGATATCCTCGATCTGCCGATCTCCTTCATCACCGATAAATACCTGGAATATCTGGGTTTGATGGAGACCCTCAACCTCGACATCGTCTCGGAGTACCTGCTGATGGCAGCGACCCTGGCGCACATCAAGAGCAAGATGCTGCTGCCGCGTCCGCCCGAGGACCAGGACGACGACGAGCTCGACGAGCTCGACCCGCGCGCCGAGCTGATTCGGCGTCTGCTGGAGTACCAAAAGTACAAAACGGTCGCCGCAGATCTGGGTGAGCGCGCGATCGCCGGGCGAGATGTATTCTCGCGAGGCACGCCTCCGCCAACCGCTGATGGGCTCGCGCCTCTGGCCCAAGTGAGCGTCTTCAAGCTGATCGACGCACTCAAGAAGATCGCGGCGCGCATCAACGCGACCATCTCCCTCGAGGTCGACGCAGAGCGGATGACGATTCAGGAACGCATCGGGGGACTGGTGGACTTGCTACGCGAGCGCCGCCGGTGTCGCTTCGACGAGCTCTTCGAAGACGTCAGCACCTCGTACGATCTCGTGGTCACATTCCTGGCGTTGCTCGAGATGGCGAAAATGCGATTGGCGAGCATCTATCAAACCGATCATGAGGAGCCCATCTACCTCGAGTACACGCTGCTCGATGCAACCGGCGAACCCATGGTGCCCGCCGACGTGCAGCAGCCGACGAGCGATGTGGTAGATACGGGCCAGGACATACAGGACATACGAGAGTCGGTGGTCGTGCCGGCCGGCACCTCTGACGCCTACGGATGGACGGAGGACGAACGAGAACCATGACCCAAACGGAAGTGCAAGCCGACAACGGCGCCTCGGAGAATGGGGCAGGGGCGCCGATTGCGCCGAGCGGCGAGACGCTGAAAAACGTCCTCGAGAGCCTGATCTTCGTCTCGGGCAGTCCCGTGACCCCCAAGAAGCTTGCGAGGGCGGCGCGGGCCACCATCGCCGAGGTGCAGCCCCTGCTCGACGAGCTCGTCGCCGACTACGCACAGCGCGGAGTGCATCTGTACTACGTCGCCGGTGGGTATCAGTTCCGTTCTGCGCGGGGGAGCGCCGACTTCGTCAAGACACTCGTGGCGCCCAAGCCCATGCGGCTCACCCGCGCGCAGCTCGAGACTCTCGCCATCGTCGCATACCGCCAGCCGCTCACCCGGCCCGAGGTCGATGACGTGCGCGGAGTAGACTCCGGCTCGTCGCTCAAGATGCTGACCGACCGCGGTCTCATGAAGATCCTCGGGCGCAAGGACGAGCCCGGAAGGCCCCTGGTGTATGGAACGACGCCTGGGTTCTTGGAGTTCTTCGGCCTCAGCAGCCTGAAAGACCTGCCGACGCTTCAGGAGTTCAGCGACCTGACCGACGAGCACAAGGCCCTGTTCGAAGAGCAGATCGGCCAGTCGATCGACATCGCGGGGGCCGAGCTCGCAGCGGCAGAGGCCATGGAACAGGCCGAGGAGGAGCTCCGGGCGGAGGAAGAAGCCGCCATTGCGGCAGCCGAAGCTCGGGCAGCCGCCGATGAAGAGGACCTCGAGGACGAGGAATGACCTTCCAAGAGCTCATCCTCGCACTCGAACGCTTCTGGTCGGAGCGTGGTTGTCTCATCGTCCAGCCGTACAACTCCGAGGTCGGCGCGGGCACCTTCAACCCGCACACGTTCTTGCGGGCTATCGGGCCCGAGCCATGGAACGTCGCCTACGTCGAGCCGAGTCGACGCCCCACCGACGGTCGCTACGGCGAAAATCCCAACCGTCTGCAGCAGTTTCACCAGTACCAGGTCATCCTCAAGCCGTCGCCCCTCGACATCCAGGACCTCTACCTCGAATCACTGCGCGCACTCGGCACCGACCCGCGGCACCACGACATCCGCTTCATCGAGGACGATTGGGAGTCGCCGACGCTCGGCGCTTGGGGACTCGGCTGGCAGGTGTGGCTCGATGGGCTCGAAATCAGCCAGTTCACATATTTTCAGCAGTGTGGCGGCATGGACTGCAAACCGATCAGCGGTGAGTTGACCTACGGTCTCGAGCGCATCGCGATGTACCTCCAAGACGTCGACGACGTGTACGACCTGCAATGGGCCCAAGGCATCCGGTACGGCGATATCTACAAGCGCGCCGAATGGGAGTGGAGCACGTACAACTTCGAGCAGGCTGACGTCGACCTTCAAAAGAAGCTGTTCGAGGAGTACGAGACACAGGTCGGGGTCTTGCTTGGTCTAAGCGACAAGAAAGGGAAGGGCGGCGCCCTCCAATTCGATCGCGCGCCCCTCGAAAGGCTCGCGCTGCCGGCGTACGACGCGGTCATCAAGTGTAGCCACTACTTCAACGTCCTGGACGCCCGGGGGGCGATCAGTGTCACCGAACGCCAGCGCTACATCGGCCGGGTTCGGCTCATCGCCCGCGCGGTCGCCGAGTCCTGGTTCGCCCAACGCGAAGCCCTCGGCTTCCCCCTGCTCGACGTCCTCGACACTGGGGCGGCCGCTCAATAGTGCGTTTGGGGCCTTGCCCCGTTGCGCCCGTGGATCCGGTCTGGTAGCAACGCCTCTCCATGTCATCCGAGTTTTTACTGGAGATTGGGACGGAGGAGCTGCCGGCGTCCTTCGTGACGCAGGCGCTGGGCTCGCTGAAGGCAAGCGCCCTCGAGCTCGTTAGCCAGGCTCGGCTCGGCAGCGAGGAGCTCGAGGTCCACACGTTGGGAACACCCCGGCGGCTCGCGCTGCGCATACGGGGACTCGCCCCGCGGCAGACCGATCGCAACGAGACGGTCATGGGCCCACCATGGAACGCTGCGTTCGAGGCGGACGGCTCGCCAAAAAAAGCTGCAGCCGGCTTCGCTAAGAAGCATGGCGTCACGGTCGGGGACCTCCGTAAGAAGACTACCGACAAGGGTGACTACGTCAGCGTGCAAGTGCACGAAGCCGGCCGGACCACAGGGGTCGTGCTCGCACAAATCCTTCCCCAGATCTGTCAGGGCATCACGTTCCCCAAGTCCATGCGCTGGGGGCCGGGCGAGATCTCGTTCGGGCGCCCGATCCACTGGGTAGTGTCGTTGCTTGGTAGCGACGTCGTCGAGTTCGAGTTCGCGGGCGTGCAGGCGGGGCGTGCGACGCGGGGCCACCGATTTCTGGCCCCGGCCACCTTCGACCTCGATGCCGCGAGCAGCTACGAGACTGCACTCGAGCGAGCGCATGTTCTGGTCGACCTCACGCGTCGAAAAGATCGTATGATGGAGGGCCTTCTCGGCGCGGCCGAATCACTGGGCGGCGTTCTCGCACCCGACGCGTTCCTTGCCGATGAGTGCGTTTCGCTCGTCGAAGAACCGTTCACCGTGCCAGGTAGTTTCGACGAATCGTTCCTCGAGCTCCCAGACACCGTCGTCGTCTCGGTGATGCGTGACCACCAGCGATATTTCGCCGTTCGCGCGTCCGAAGGCGGAGCGCTGCTTCCCTCGTATCTCAACGTGGTCAACACGGCTCAGGACCCGGAAACCATTGCCAAAGGCAACGATCGGGTCCTTCGTGCCCGCTTGGCCGACGCGAAGTTCTTCGTCCAAGAGGACCGGAAAGCGCCGCTCGCCGACCGGCTCCAAAAGCTCGAATCGGTCGTGTTCCAATCGAAGCTGGGCACGATGGGCGCCAAGGTCCGGCGCTTGCAGGCCAATGCCCGCGCCCTTGCGGAGCGAGCCGGCGCCGACCCCGCGGCCTGCGTCGAGGCAGCGCGCCTGTGCAAGACCGATCTCGAGACGCTCATCGTATTCGAGTTCCCGGAGCTGCAGGGTGAAATGGGCCGATGGTACGCGATGCGAGAGGGCATCGATCCGGCCATTGCGGACGCGATTCGCGATCACTACCGACCCCAAGGCGCCGATGACGTCGTCCCCGACCAACTCGTCGGCGCGGTCGTCGCTGTAGCTGACCGCATCGACACCCTGGTCGGTTGCTTCGGAATCGGCTTGGTCCCGAGCGGCTCGGCGGATCCCTTCGCGCTTCGTCGTGCGGCACTCGGCATCATTCGCATCGCGCTCGAAGGGCCCATCGATGTCGATCTTCGTCAGCTTCTCGAGCACGCGCACGCCGCGTACGCGGGCGACGCCGAGCTCGCGCCGCTGGACGATGTCCGGGCGTCCCTCGAAAGCTTCTTCCGCGCCCGCATCCGCGCGATGCTCAAAGACGCGCACGGAGGCGACGTCGTCGACGCTTGCCTCGGCGCGTGGGACGGCGCCTCGCTGCGTGACCTGCAGAGTCGAGTCGAGGCGGTCTCCGAGGTGCGCGCTGCTCCCGAGTTCGAGGCCCTTGCCGTCGCATTCAAGCGCGCGTTCAACATCACGAAGGAGAGCGCGCGAGGCCCGATCGACGCCGCACTTCTCGAAACAGGCGCAGAGACCGCCCTGGCCCAACGGTTCGAAACCGTTCGCGACCAGATCCGCGAGGCAACAGGCGCACGCCGCTACGCCGACGCGCTGAGGCTCGTCGCCAAAGAGCTCGGAGAACCCATCGATCGCTTCTTCGAAGAGGTATTCGTGATGGTCGACGACCCCAGCGTCCGGGAGAATCGCCTACGATTGCTCGGAGAAATCGCGGACACGGTCAACGGCATTGCGCACTTCCACCACCTTGGGACAAAGTTGCAAAGCCGTGACTCTTCTGTATCCGCTTGACGCAGTGCTGGACTCGGACGTCCGCCTGCCACTCCTCGGAACGAAAGCGGCCGGCCTCCACGAGATGACCGCGCTCGGAATCCCGGTGCCCCCGGGGTTCACGATCACGACCGCGGTGGGCAAACAATATCGGGACAACGGCGCGTTGCCTGAGGGGCTCGGCGCCGCCGTCCTAGAGGCCCTACGGTCGGTCGAGGAGCGGCTCGGGAAGCGATTCGGGGGCACCGACGACCCCCTGCTCCTGTCGGTCCGCTCGGGCGCGCGGGTCTCGATGCCGGGCATGATGGATACGATTCTCAACGTCGGCCTCTGCGACCGGTCGCTCGGCGGCCTTGCCGCCCACTACGGCGACGAACGCTTCGCCCTCGACGCCTATCGCCGCTTGCTCCAGATGTACGGGACGGTTGTCCGCGGCATCGGCGGGGACCGCTTCCAGTATCTCTTGTGCGACCTCAAGACCGGTCTCCGGGAGCCGCGTATGCTCGACTCCGAGCTCCCGGTGACCCCGCTCGAGGAGCTCGTCGCGTCGTATCTGGCGCTCATCGGCGACACGTCAGGCACGCCTGTCCCGCAGGGCGTCAACACCCAGCGCTGGGACTCTATCGGGGCCGTGTTCGGCTCGTGGGACAACTCGCGGGCGGTGCGATACCGGCGCA
>QMMB01000049.1 GCA_003647035.1 Deltaproteobacteria bacterium
ATCCCGCCACGGGCGAAGTGAGCTTCACCGCGTCCGAGGCGAACGGCGAGCTCTCGTATAGCTACACGGTTCGAGCGGAGAACGTCCTCGCGGAGGCCGACGAAGAAACGATTTCGGTGGACGCGGTCCACCCGCCGGCGACCCCGATCCTCACCGTGACCCCGGGCACCGTCTTCGCGCTCGAGATTGGAGAAGCGTTCCCAGGGGCCTCGGCCACAGCGACCGGCCAACCAGCGCCCGTGCTGGCGATCGTAGGCACGCTTCCGGACTTTGTGGATTTCGATCCGCTCACCGGGCTGCTCTCTGCGTCCGCGAGCAATCCCGTTCCCACAGAAAACGATATCGGTGCGCACACGTTCGATATCGTGGCAACCAACAGCGAAGGAATGGACAGCGCTACGATCGATATCACAGTCGTCGCTGCGCCGCCCGGCGTCGACTCGATCACGCCGGCCGCTGGCCGCCGCCAGTCTGAGGTGCCGGTCGTGGTTCGCGGCAGCGGGTTCGTTGGCGCCGCAACCCCGGTGATTCGACTCGAGCTCGGCGCCTACAGCGAGACGCTGACGACCGTCTTCGTGGACGAAAGCACGCTGACGGCGACGGTCCCTGTGGGCGGCAGTCGCCCATCGGGGGTGTACGACGTGGTAGTCGACCAGGGCTCCGCGACGACCCTCGCAAAGCGCTTTACCGTCACGGAGGGCGACGGCTCGACCCTGAGCGGAAGCATCGGTGCAGACGTCACCCTGACGGCGATCGGTAGCCCACATGTGGTGACGAGAGACCTGCGAATCGAGAACGGTGCGACCGTGACGATCGAGCCGGGCGCGGTCGTGATGTTCGTCGCTGGCACCAATCGCCGCATCGACGTGGGCGCCAACAGTGCCGGAGCCATGCGGGCCGACGGCGGCGAGCCGGGCGTGGGTGACCAAATCGTCTTTACGCGGTTTCAAGCCGTCGGCGGACCGGCGCCGAGCGGTCACTACCGGGGCCTTCGCTTCGGCGCCAACCTGATCGCTGCGGCGACGTTGTTGCGCAACGTGGTCGTCGAGTTCGGCGGACGGCGCAACACATCCATCGATCAGGGTGCCGTCGAAGCGGTCAGCGGGTCTGCGCCGGAGGTCAGGGACACGATCATCCGCGAGAGCTTGAATTATGGGTTGTTCGCGCACTCGGGCGCGGGTTCCGACACGACGGACTGGTTCAGCGGAAATCAGCTCACGGCGAACGGCCGCGCACCGATCAACATCGGCTCGGACGATGTCTCCACGCTAGGCAGCAATCTCGCGCTCACAGGCAATGGCGAGGATCGAATCTTCGTGCGCGGCTCGACCGTCAGCAGGGCGACCGCAGACTGGGCCAACCATGGCGTTCCCTTCTACCTCAGCAAAGGGATCTTCGTTCGCGGCGGCAGTGTCATGTCCGTCGCGCCCGGCACCGAGATGCGTTTCGCGACGAGCCGGCGCCTCCAGGTATCGAGCAACACCGAGCCTGCCACGCTCGTCGCCTCGGGAACGCCCGAAGCACCGATCAGGATGGTGTCGGACAACGGTACGTGGGACGGCGTGCTGCTCGAAAGTCTCATTCAGGCAGGGACTGTCCTGCGAAACGTTCGTATGGAGGGGCTAGGCGCGGCGGTGAATGGAGGCCTTCGCATCGACAATCCCGGTAACCCGGGCGATCGCATCGCGATCGTCGAGAGCTGTCTCATCGAGAGCAGCGAACCGGGCTCGGTCGGCGTCAACGTCCACAACCGCGCGCGTGTGAGCTCGTTCCAAAACAACGTGCTCGACGTGGATGGCCTGTCTGTGAGCGCCGCGATGAGGGGCTTCGGCGATGTACTGGGACCCTCGAACACCTACGAAGCGCCTCTGCGCGTCCGGGGCGGCACAATCAGCGGGGCGGACATGGTGTGGACCAAGCCCCTCGCGAGCGATTCATCCACTCAGCCCATTCGGCCCACTGGCAGTCTGACGGTCACGGACGGGTCGTTGACCATCGAAGCGGGCAATCGAATCGAAATGCCTGTCAATGGGCAACTCGCGATGATCGACAGCCGCTTGGCAATCGACGGGACCGAGAGCGAGCCCGTCGTGTTCACGCCTGTTAGCGGTGCAGCGTATTGGAACAGGATTCGGGTCCGAGGATCGGGCAGCTCCGGTGTGTCGCGTATGACGCACGCCGTGCTCGAAGCGGCCGGCTCCGGGCCGACGCTGGATCCGGCGAGCGGGCGCGCCGCCATCGTGGTCGAAGCCAACGGCGGGGTCCCCGCCATGCCCGCGATCTCGGATACGACGATCACGAACAGCAATGGGTACGGCATGGCGTTCGCCAACTCCACACACTGCCGAGCCGCCTGCAACGACAACACGATCGTGGGCTCGCGGTTCTCCGCGGTTCGCATGTATGCAAACTTCATCGGCCGCTTCGGTGCCGGAAACACGCTGGCCGGCAACAACGTGTCGGCAACGCCGGGGCACGAGGGGGTGTGGGTCCTCGGGGACACAGTCGACACGACCGCCACCTGGCCCGACAACGACGTGCCGTATGTCGTCCAGGGCAATGTCGAGATCCGTCGTGCGAGCCCCGCGGAAGCACCCGCGGTGCTGACGATCGAGCCCGGCACCGAGCTCCGCTTCGCGAGCGGTCGGCGTCTGCGAGTCGGAGACGGCAACGACGGCGCGTTGGATGCCCGTGGCACCAGCGCGCAACCCATCACGTTCACCAGCATCGACACGGTCTCCCCGGTGTTCTGGCGCGGCATCGATTTCAACCAGGGGTCGAACGGTTCGGTGCTCGATTGGGTGGTCGTCTCGCACGGCGGGAGCGGAGCCGACACGGGCAACGTCAACTTCCGAACGGGCTCCGCCGTCACGGTCGGGGTGGTCGATTTCACCCACTCCGTTCACTACGCCGCGGTGATCTATTCCGGGTCTGCTCCGATGTTCACTGGTGCGTCCACCGACCGGGTCTACATGCTCAACGGTCAGCAGTCGAATCCGGGCCCCGGCGACCCCGCGTTCGACTGCGTGCGTGACGTCGCCGCCAGCACCTGCACCCAGCCATAGCCGCTACAGCTTGCACCGCCAGATCGGCTCTCCTACGCTCCGGTCTTAGTGTCCGACAAGAAAGAGATCTCCCAGAAGACGTTGGCGGTTCACGGCGGCGAGCCGAGGACGTATCCCTACGACGCGCTGGTGGCGCCAATCACCCAGACCGCAACGTATTCGTTCGCCGATACGGCCGAGCTGATCGCGTATTTCGAGGGACGAAAAGAACGCGAGGAGTACGGGCGCTACGGCAACCCATCGGTGCGGCTGGTGGAGGAGAAGCTGGCGGCGCTCGAGCGCACCGAGGATGCAGCTGCGTTTGCGAGTGGCATGGCGGCGGTCACCACGGCGATTTTGGCGCTGGTGAAAACCGGCTCGCACGTGATTTTGTTTGCCGACTGCTATCGCAGAACGAGGCAATTCGTGACGACGTTCCTCGATCGCTTTGGTGTGTCGAACACGCTCATCCCGCCGGCAGATGTCGAGGCACTGAGAGCCGCGATTCGACCCGAGACCCGGTTGGTCATCGCCGAGGCGCCGACCAATCCGTATCAAACGATTCCCGACATCGAGCAACTCGTCGAGATCTGCCGCGACAACAAGGTCAAGACACTGATCGACAGCACGTTCGCGACGCCCGTGAATTTCAAGCCTGCAAACTATGGCATCGACATCGTGGTGCACAGCGCCACGAAGTATCTGGGTGGCCACAACGATGTACTCGGCGGCGTGGTGGCGGGGAAGGCCGGCCTGGTCTCACTGGTTCGCGACTTACGCAGCGTCTTCGGCGCCTGTCTCGATCCGCACGCGGCCTATCTCATTCACCGTGGCATGAAGACGTTGGCGCTTCGTGTGGAACAGCAAAACACAACCGCTCAGGCCATGGCCGAGCGGCTCGATCAACACCCTCGGGTCCGCCAGATCTGGTATCCGGGTCTCCCCTCACACCCAAATCATGAGACCGCCAAGCGCCTGATGAGCGGTTTCGGGGGAGTGGTGACGTTCGAAGTAGACGCCGACCTGCAGGGCACGAGCCGTTTCGTCGACGCATGCCGGATCCCTCGGATCGCGCCTAGCCTGGGGGGCGTCGAGTCGCTGATCGAGCAGCCGGCGTTGATGAGCTACTTCGAGCTCAGCACCGAGGAGCGCGAGGCGATCGGGATCAAGAACAACCTGGTGCGGTATGCGGTCGGGATCGAGGACACCGACGAGCTCATCGCGGATGTGGTCGAGGCGCTCGACAGCACGGGCTGACGCATCGCCATCGATACTGCGATTCGCCTCACAAAACTGCGCTGCAACTCTTGTCCGCCACTGAACGCGGCTCCCCCCGGGCGCCGCTGACAAAGGGTGCAAGTGCGCGAAATCGCTATTGACGCGCCTAGGTGCCTAGATATACTCAGCCCCCAATGGGAAGAGAATCGATGACGAAGTCGGAGCTCATCGACGCTGTAGCCCAGCGGACGAAGATCACGAAAAGCCGAGCTGAGCACGTTGTAAACTGCGTTTTTAACGCAATGACATCGGCGCTCGAGCAAGGAGAGGGGATCGAGATTCGCGGCTTCGGGAGCTTCACGGTCCGTGCATACAAGTCGTATAGCGGGCGAAATCCTCGGACGGGAAAGCCGGTGCCGGTTCCGGAAAAGCGCCTTCCGTTCTTCAAGGTCGGCAAAGAGCTCAAAGAGCTCGTCAATGGTGGCGTCCCCGACGACGGTGTCACCGGGCCCGGCGCGTAGGGGCGAGAGATGAAACCCGAAGCGCAGCTCGCCGAGCTCAAGGGCGGGGTGGTCGACTTGCACGTCGAGTCGGAGCTCCTCGAACGTTTGAACGCAGGCAAGCCTCTCAAGATCAAAGCAGGTTTTGATCCGACGCGGCCCGACCTCCATCTCGGGCACACGGTGCTCCTCAACAAGATGCGTCAGTTTCAAGAGCTCGGGCACCAGGTGGTGTTCATCGTCGGTGATTTCACGGCGCAGATTGGCGATCCCTCCGGCAGGAGCAGCACACGCCCCGTTCCGACGCGTGACGAAATTCTGGAGGGCGCGCGTACGTACGCCGACCAGGCATTCAAGATCTTGGATCCGACGCGCACACAGATCGTCTACAACGGCGAATGGCTCGGGAAAATGGCGTTCGACGACGTCATTCGCCTCGCCGGTAAGTACACCCTCGCGCGTATGATGGAGCGCGACGATTTCAAGCGCCGTTGGGCGGAGCATCAGAGCATCTCGCTCCACGAGCTTCTCTACCCTCTCGCTCAGGCGTACGACTCGGTCGTGCTCGAATGCGATGTCGAGCTCGGCGGAACCGACCAGCTCTTCAATCTGCTCGTTGGCCGAGAGATCATGCGAGAAATGGGGCAGCGTCCTCAGATTGTCATGACGACCCCGATTCTCGAAGGAATCAACGCGCGCTCCGAAGGGGGCAAAATCGTCGGTGCGAAGATGAGCAAATCGCTGGACAACTACATCGGCGTGGCCGAGGCACCCAAGGACCAGTTCGGCAAGTTGATGAGCATCTCCGACGATTTGATGTGGCGCTACTACGAGTTGCTGTCCACCGAGCCTGCGCTCGAGGTCGAACGGCGAAAGCGCGCATGTGCCGCCGGCGAGGCGAACCCACGCGACGTCAAGATCGCACTCGGTAAGGAGCTCGTCACCCGCTACCACGACGCTGAGCAGGCCGATGCGGCGGAAGCCTCTTGGCTCGCCCAGTTTTCCAAGCGCCAAGTCCCGGACGACATGCCCCAACACGAGGTCACCCTCGATGGAGACAGCGTCTGGATCCCGAAGCTCCTCAGCGACATCGGCCTAGTGAAGAGCTCCAGCGATGGCCGCCGCCGCATCCAACAAGGCGGCGTAGAAATCGATGGCGACCGAGTAGTCGACCCCCAAGCCCAGCTCCTTAAAGGCCGCCGCTACGTCATCAAGGCGGGCAAACGGGCCTGGGCCACCGTCACGCTCAAGTAAGAGCGGGATCCTCTGTCGGAACGGGGCGCAGTCCTTCGGTTTCTCGCCTAAGAAGCCGGGTGATCGTCGGGGCTTGGGAGGCGACAAGAAGTCCCCTTGACTCATAGAGTTTACGTTGTAAATATTTTGTCATGGCTCGGGCAACATTGACGGCGGAGGAGTTGGGCGCGTTTCGGGGTCGCGCGGTGGCTGCTGCGACACGGCTCTTTGCCGAGCGCGGGTATCGCGGCGTGACGTTGCGGTCCTTGGCGAAGGAGCTCGGGGTGAGTCCGATGACGCCGTATCGGTACTTCGAGAACAAAGAAGAGCTCTTCGGGATGGTGCGGACCGCCGCTTTTCGGAGGTTCGCCGATGCGCAGCGTGATGCCGTCGGGGGCATCGAGGATCCGCAAGACGCTCTTCGGGTGTTGGGAAGGGCGTATGTCGGCTTCGCGTTGGAGCAACCCGATGCCTACCACATCATGTTCGAGCTCTTGCAAGCTCCTGCCGGGACGTATCCCAAGCTCGAGGCCGAGCAGGCCCGGGCGTTTTCCTATCTTCACGCGGCGGTGAAGGCGAGCGTGGAAGCAGGTTTCTTGGAGGGAGAGTCGCTTGCCCGGGCGCACTACCTTTGGGCTCAGGTCCACGGCCTGGTTTCCCTGCACCTCGCGGGCAAGCTCGTGATGGGCTGTTCGCTCGACGAGTTGGTATCGACGGTTTTCGAAAGGCCGGAAGCGGCGCAATGAAGCGCGCCTAGGAGAACGAGATGCGAATCGGAACATCGTACAAGCAACATCCTGGCCTTGCCGATCGATGGGATGCCATCGTCATTGGCTCGGGCATCGGTGGCCTCTGCGTCGCAGCGACGTTGGCCAAACTGGCCGACAAGCGTGTCCTGGTCCTCGAGCGGCACTACACGGCAGGCGGCTTCACGCACACGTTCCGCAGGCCAGGATACGAGTGGGATGTCGGGGTTCACTACATCGGCGATGTGTCTGATCCCCGCGGAAGCGCGCGGAGGATCTTCGACTTCATCACCGACGGCCAGCTCGACTGGGCGGACATGGGCGAGGTTTACGATCGCATCATCCTCGGCGAGAATTCGTACGACTACGTGAGCGGCCTCGAGAACTTCCGGGCACAGCTGCACGAATACTTCCCGAGCGAGAAAGACGCGATCAATCAGTATCTGGAGAAGGTTCTCAGTACGGTCAAAAAGTCGCAGCTCTTCTTTGCCGAAAAGGCAGTGCCGCCGTTCGTCTCGAAGATTTTCGGCGCAATGATGCGTCGCGGGCTGCTCAAAGACTCCATGCGGAGCACCCGCGAAGTCCTCGAGGAGCTTACGCAGAATCAAGAGTTGATAGGGGTGCTCACCGGCCAGTTCGGCGACTATGGGTTGGTTCCATCGGAGAGCAGCTTTTTCATTCACGCGATGGTCACGAGCCACTATTTCCGCGGCGCTGCATATCCCGTCGGCGGCTCCGCGCGGATCGCCGAGACCATCCTCCCGGTGATCGAGCGCGCCGGTGGCGAAGTGATCACCAACGCAGAAGTCGAGGAGATCATCCTCCAGGATGGACAGGCGGTCGGCGTCAAGCTGCTCAACGGCCGCGAGCTCCGCGCGCCCATGGTGATCAGTGATGCGGGGGCTGTGAATACATTCTCGCGACTGCTGCCGAAGGACGCTGCGCAGGCGACTGGATTCCCGAGCAAGGTCGATCAGATAGGCTCTTCGATTGCACATCTGTCCTTGTACGTGGGCCTGAAGGGAACCACCGAGGAGCTCGGGCTCGAGAAGACGAACCTCTGGGTCTATCGGGATCACAAGCACGAGGAGAACTTCAAGCGCTTCCAGGAAGACATCCACGCGCCGCTGCCTCTCGTGTACCTGTCGTTCCCCTCCGCGAAGGACCCGGACTTCGATCGCCGCTATCCGGGCCACTCGACCATCGAGGCCGTCACCTTGGGGCCCTACGAACCGTTTCGCGCCTGGGAAAGCACGTCGTGGAAGAAGCGCGGCGCCGAGTACGACGAGCTCAAGGCGAGTCTTTCGGAGCGCTTGTTGGCGTCCCTGTACAAACACGCCCCCGGCACGCGCGGCCAGGTGGAGATAGCCGAGCTGTCGACACCGCTCACGACCCGCAACTTCGCGGCGCACCCTCATGGTGAAATCTACGGGCTACAGCACACGGCACACCGATTCGAGCAACGTTGGCTTCGTCCGAGCACACCGATCAAGGGCTTGTACCTGACGGGCGCCGATGTGTGCTCTGCAGGTGTGGTTGGCGCCTTGATGGGCGGAATGCTTTGTAGCTCCGCCGTGCTGCAAGGAAACGTCCTCGGCCGCGTGCTGAAACATCAGGCGTCAGGGTCAGGTGCAAGGGCGACAACGCCACAGACCCCTGCGCGCGCCTAGAGCCCGGCTACGCGGATCACCGCGTCGCGCGACGGCAGGTCGTCACCCACGCGTTCGAGCAGCACGTCGGCCGGGCAACGAGAAGCTTCGAGCAGCGCCCGTAGCGGGCGAAGCAAGACGGTTTCGTCCTCGCCCTCATCGTTCTGGTCGCCGATTCGCCGCAAACCGGCCTCGGCGAGCTCCAGTATCTGACCGGCCCAATCGGCCGCTTCGCGGTTCATGAACTTCGTCTGGACGCCATGTCGTGCGAGCGCGTCTCGTTGACGCTCGACTTCGGGGAACGACCAGCTGTCCACCAACCCCTCGAGCGCGCTGAAGCTGTCGCCGTCGTACAGCAGTCCCTTCCAAAGCGCGGGGAGGGCGAACGAGAGCTCCGGCCGTTGTACGTCTGCGCCACGGTATTCGAGGGTGCTCTTGAGCCGCACTTCCGGGAAGAGCGTGCTGAGATGGTCCACCCAATCGCCGTAGTGGGCCCGAATGCCTTGGAAGCCCTCTTCCATGAAGGACTGAAACGTCTGGCCGGTGTTGTAGAAGGCCTTGCCGTTGCGCTTCACCAGAAACATCGGCGCCCGCAGCGCCCATTCGACGTACTCGATGTACGACGGATGATCTTTCCACGCGAAGGGCAAGAGCCCGGACCGGTCCGGGTCCATGTGAAGCCAAACCAGTGCACGATACGAACGGTAGCCGCTACGCTTGCCACCCTCCCATGGACTGTTGGCAAACATGGCGGTGACGATCGGTTGGGCGCGCAGGCCCACGCGGAGCTTGCGCATCGCGTCTTCTTCGGACGCGTAGTCGAGGTTGGCCTGGACGGTGCAGGTCTTGGTCATCATGTCCCCAGCCATCGAACCGCGCGTGGGCATGTACTCCCGCATGACGTCGTATCGCATCTTCGGTACCCACCCGAGCTCCTCCACCGACGCAAATGGGTGGCAGCCCAGCCCGAGCCACACGAGCCCGAGGTCGTCGATGACCGGCCGTAGGTCTGCCCAATGGGCATCGGACTCCGCCTTGCCGTCGTGCACCGTCTTGTACGGCGCTCCGGACAGCTCGATCTGCGACCCCGGCTCGAGCGTCACCGAAGCGCCCTCGCGCCGAAGAGCGATGATCGGTCCGCCCTCGGTCTCACGCTCGGGCGTCCAGCCATGCTCTGCGATCAACCGCTCGAAGATCGCCACCACGCTCGTCGCGCCGTCGTAGGGCAGGTGCGCCCCGCTAGCTTTTTGCACTGCGATTCGCTCGGCTTCGGTGCCTACCAGCCAGCGCTCTACGGGCTTCTCGGCATCGTGGAAGAGCACGAGCAAGTCATCCATCCCGCGAAGGGGTTCATCGGGTTTCGGCAACGTGTCCTCTGAGTCCGTCCGTGGGGCGCGGGACCGTACCACGAAGGGCGCATCCATGCCGCCAGGCCGTAGCAGTTCGCGGTTGCACCGACGGCCCGGACGTGGTGGAACACCCCGGTGGATCGACTACTCGGGCTTCTCCGCGAGCGCGGTTTCCGTCGCGGCAACTTCGTGCTGAGCTCTGGCAAAGAGAGCGACTTCTTCATCGACTGCAAGCCAGCCGTGCTTTGCGCCGAGGGTCACGTGCTGGTCGGCCAGGCATTGATCGCCCAAATTCGCGACGTCCTAGGTCCGGTTTCGGCGGTCGCGGGCGTCGAGCTCGGCGGATGTCCGCTCGCATCCGCGGTCGCGTCGGCATCTTGGGCAAACAACGACCCGATCGATGCCGTGTACATTCGCAAGTCCACCAAGGAGCACGGCACCCGGAAGATGCTCGAAGGGGCAGACCATCTCGACGCAAACGCGAAGCTCGTGATCGTCGAAGACACGGTGACCACGGGGGGCTCGACACTTCGTGCGGTGCAGGCGGTCCGTGATGCGGGCTTCGAAGTGGCCGGCGTGATCGCAGTGGTCGACCGACTCGAAGGAGGAGCGGCGGCGATTCGAGACGCTGGGGTGTCGTTCAGCACGCTCTACGACCGGACCGATTTCATGGGGGACGCATGAGCGGACGGGTGCTTTTGGGGCTCGTGCTGGTCGCGGCGGTCGCCGTGTCAGGCTGCAAACCGAAGAAGATCTCCATGCAACCCGGTGCGCGAACATTCACACCCGATTCGTACCTGGGTGTCTGGGAGGCCTGGACTCGCGACAAGGAGTCCTTTTCGTGGAAGGCGCTGTCTCACGAGATTCACGTGGCCGCGACGTTCGAGTCCTGGGAGTTCCGCTGGGCCTACGTCGTCCGCTACGCGTATGACTACAGCCTCAAGCCTGAGGCGCGGGACGAGATGCTCGACGCCAGCCTGGCGAGTTCTCGGCAGGAGCACCGCTTTTTCGTTGCCTTGTCCGGGATGGACTTCAGAGAATCCAACCTGGCCGGCAAGACGTCGGCCTGGCGCGTGCTGCTGATCGACCCGGCGGGCAATCAGACGATTCCCGTGCTCATGGAGCGTGTCAGGCGGCCCACAGCCGTCGATCGGGTCTACTTCCCCCAGGTTAATTCGTTCAGGGAGACCTTTCGCATCACCTTTCCAGCCGTCGAGGCCGATGGGCGACGGACCATCCCGGACGGGGCCCAATTCATGATTCTGCGCTTTACCGGGGCCCGCGGCAGAGCCGACCTCCGTTGGGATCTGCAGCCTTCCAAGGGCGGTTGACGAAGGTTTGACAGGCTCGAACGAGGCTCGCTATCATTTGTTCGTTACGTAAGCCTTTGTAACGAATGAGAAAACGGACCGCGGGGAGGTTCAAAATGATTGTGCGCCATAGGGGGTGGGTGGTTGCAGTTCTTGTTGCAGCGCTCGGGTTGGGTTGTCACGCCGCCGAAAATGATCCGGAGGGGCAAGCGAGCGAGCTTTCCGATCCGGTTCGCAGAGAGAACGCGATTTTCAATCTCAAGGGGATCTACACCGAAACGCTTGCCGCGAACGGTGGCGATCGGAGCAGCCCGGAGGTCAAGGCGGTTGCCGATGTGATCGTCGATCCGCTCACTCGGGCTTACCTCGAGCACCCAGAAGACCGTATCAACGGGCTCGGGATTCTGGATCTCCTGTACGAGATGCAGGACGCGCGCAGCCTTCCGGCCCTCCTCGCAGCGTTGAACTGGCGAAACGAGGTCTCCGAAGAGCACGCGATCCGCGCCGCCAAGACGATCCAGTTGATCGAGGTGCCCGCCGGGGAACGGGCCGCCGTGGTCCAGGCGCTCGCGCAGTCGCTCGAGCGCATCACTGACTCGCGCCAAAAAGACACCAACTTGCGAATAGCGATGATTCGCGCACTCGGTTCGCTGCATGACAAGGGTGCCACCGCTATCTTGGCGACCGTCGCCACC
>QMMB01000050.1 GCA_003647035.1 Deltaproteobacteria bacterium
CGCTTGAGCGCATCATGGACCTCGCGGGTGCGGTTCGAGGTGAGCACGACCATCGGCAGATGAACCGCCTCAATCCTACCGATCTCGGGGATGGTGACCTGAAAGTTTTCAAGGAGCTCGAGCAGAAAGCTCTCGAACTCGTCGTCGGCTCGATCAATTTCGTCGATGAGCAGGACCGCCGATTTGTCGCGCTCCGGGTCGATGGCCTGCAACAACGGACGCTTCAACAGATACTCGTCCGAATAGATTTCGCCGAGGTCTTCCTTCTGGCCTGCTTGTAAGCGCAACAGCTGACGTTGGTAGTTCCACTCGGAGAGCGCATGATGAACGTCGAGCCCCTCGTAGCACTGCAATCGAATGAGCTCCGTCTCAAACGCCCTGCTCAAGACGCGAGCGACTTCGGTCTTCCCCACGCCGGGAGCCCCTTCCAAGAACAGCGGCCGCTGCATCTTCAGCGCCAGAAACAGGCTCATCGAAAGACTGGGGTCGGACACGTAGCCCCCGTCGTGCAGGGTCTTCGTCACGTCTTCGAGGGAATCGAGCCTCATCAGCGAGGACTGTAATGCCAGTCCGAGGGGAACGATAGACCCAGAATCTCACGATCCTCCGCCCTTCCCTCCGGCAGGCGAACGTTCTAGGGTTTTGGCGCCATGAAGTTCGACGAAGTCGACATCGACACAGACGGGTTGGAGGGCGCGATTCTCGCGCACACCCTTCGACTCGGAAACGGCGCGGGCGCGGTGAAGAAGGGATCGGTGCTCACCGCGAACGACATCAAACGGTTGCGAAAAGCTGGCTACAGGCAGGTCATGGTCGCCCAGCTGGAGCGGAACGACGTGCATGAAGACCGCGCGGCCGCAAGGCTTGCCGCGCAGTTCATCGGTCCCGGAGTGACGGCCTCCGAAGCTAGCACCGGGCGGTGCAATCTCCACGCGACGGCCCTAGGGCTACTCAGGGTCGACCCGGATCGAATCGACGCGGGCAACGGCATCTCCGAATCGATTACAATCGCAACGTTGCCCGCGTATTCGTTGGTCCCACCCAACGCGATGATCGCGACCGTCAAAGTGATCACCTTCGCGGTTTCCGAGACCGATCTCGAAGCGTGTACCGAAGTCTTTTCCGGCGAGCCCGCCCTGCGCATCGCGGCGCTCGAGAGCTTCGACGCCGGCTTGGTGCTCACTGAGCTTCCAGGTGTGAGCCAATCGCTCCTCGCACGGGCCAGTCGGGCACAACGGGCCCGCTTGAGCGCTCTTGGCTCCCGGGTTCGTCGCGAAGTCCGTTGCGAGCATTCGACTGACGCCGTGGCCCGCGCGATCGACACGCTGCGCGAGGAAGGTTGCGATCCAATCCTGCTGTTGGGCGCCTCGGCGATCGTCGATCGGGGGGACGTCATACCCTCCGGCTTGAAAAAGGCGGGCGGGGAGGTTGTTCACCTAGGGATGCCGGTCGACCCAGGGAACCTTTTGATGGTCGGAACACTCGGGGAAAGCACTGTGTTCGGGCTCCCCGGCTGCGCTCGCTCCCTCAATCCGAGTGGGTTCGACCATGTGCTAAGGCGATTCTTCAGCGGAGAGCCCATCGACTCCGCGCTCATCAGCGGCCTCGGCGTTGGGGGGCTGCTCAAAGAGATCCCCGATCGACCGATGCCTCGAAACCTCAGCAGTCCGAAGGGCGCCCGAAAGGACATCGTCGCAGTGGTTCTCGCCGCTGGGGTATCGCGTCGCATGGGTCAAACCAACAAGCTCACGATTCCCGTAGACGGCACACCGATGGTCGCACGCGTGGTCGACGCGCTTCGAGAAAGCGGCGTAGAGAAAATCTTCGTCGTGACCGGTCATGCTGCGGAGGAAATCAGAGACGCACTCGGAGAGCGCGACGTCGAAATGGTACACAACCCGAACTACGAAGAAGGGATGGGGACATCGGTCCGAACGGGGGTCTCAGCGGTTGGCGACGACGTCGATGGAGTGCTCGTCGCGCTGGCCGACATGCCGTGGGTCAGCAGCGCCGTGATTGATCGGTTGCTCGATGCCTTCAGCCCAGATGGAGACCTCAGCATCTACATCCCCATGTTCGGCCGAAAGCGCGGCAATCCAGTCCTGTGGGGCTCGCGGCACTTTCCCGAGCTGCGTCAGTTGTCCGGCGACGTTGGAGGCAAGTCGCTCTTTCACAGACACGCCGAAGCGATCTGCTACGTCGACGTCGAGAGCGCGGCCGTGAACATCGACATCGACACTCCCAAGGCGCTCCACGACCTCGGCATCGACGGCTCAGACGACTGAGCGCGCCCGTGACTTCGCCCTGCTCACCCAAGCCCCTCCTCAACCGGTGGCCGGCGGCGAGGTGGACCCCGATCATTTGCTCCTTGGCCTAGGCTTGCTCGATTCGGCGGCGAACGCCGTGGATGACTTTCCACACGGCGAGCATCACCACGGGGACCGCGATCGCGAAGCCGATCTTCTTGTCGAGTGGGATGCCGGTCCAGGCGAGGCCCTCGTAGAGGTAGCCGAGCAGTCCCTTTTTTTTGAAGGATACGGCGACCACCGAGAGGCCCTCGACCGCTTGCTGGAGGCGGAGCTGCACCTCGCTGCGGCGGTTCATCGAAGTCAGCAGCTCTCTGTTTTGGCCCTGAATCGAGAGCTCCACACGCGCGCGCAACAATTCGCTCGTTTGGCTGATGCGGCCCGACAGGCCTTCGAGCCGGTCGCGCACCGCGTTGCAAGTGCGAATCCCCGGAGCAAGGCGGCGCTCGATGAAGACCCGCACCGATTGGAGACCGGCGATTTTCTCCTCGCCGAGCTCTCGAAGCCGCTCCTCGACGAGGTCGTAGTACGCGTTCGTTGCGGCGAATCGGTACGTGGTATCGGAGCGGTGGCGCTCTACGCGCGCCGCCAACTTGGATAGCTCGTCGAGCAGGGCGTGCTGATCGGTTTCCCCCTCGGCATGGGTGAGCTCCTGGGTCATGCGAGCGAGCTCCCGTTCCATCGCCCTCACCTCGGGCGTGATCTGGCGTGCGATGGGCAAGGCGAGGAGCGCCATCACTCGATACGTCTCGACCTCGAGCACCCGTTGTACCAACCGGCCCGCCTGCAGGGGAGTCAGGTCGCGCGCCTGAAGCACGATCCGGCCGAAGCCGTCCGAGTGGAGGCGGAAGCTACTGTAAAGGGACGCCGTCCCCTGTCGCACGACCCCACCCCGAAGCGGCTGCTTCTCGAAATAGCGCTCGAGCTCGCCCGAATCGAGACACCCTTCCGCGCAGCCAAAGGCCAAGTGCAACGCGGTAGTCACCTGGCCCGGCATCTTGGCGAGCCAATCTCGGGGGACCTGGGCGAGCGCTCCGGCCTGCCGCAAGGGGTCGCCAAGCACCCTGTGAATGAAGGTATAAGTCGAGAACTCGGTGTGCCTTTCCCAGCGAAGCTCGAACCCACCGAAGGTTTGATAGAAGCACGAAGCGCCCTCAGGAGGCGGGCTCGCGTCGTACCGCGCGCATAGCTCCCCGAGATACGCCTGCTCGGCCGCCCTCTCCTCCGGTCCGATCTGAACTGCGATATGACTGATGGCGCACGGCGTCTCGACCAGGGGCGAGGGCCGACTGTGAAGCTCCTCATGGAGCTCAGCCCGTAGAGGATGGACGTTGAGGGTGAGTTCGGAGATCACCGGGGGCATTTTTGGGGGGATTGGCGGCTCCGGTCAACTGGCGGTCCCGGGGACGGTGTCAGAGTCAGTGTCAGGGACAGTGCCAGCGACAGTGCCAGCGACAGCGTCGGTGTCAGTGTTGGTGCCAGCGCCAGTGCCGGTGAGACAGCCGCCCCAAAAACACCAGCAAAACAACCGGTCGCGCGACCTGCTCGAATGCGCTTTGAGAGCATCACCCGAGTTATCGCGGTGTGCCTCGCAAGCAGGTGAGGGAATGCAGGTTTTGGAGGGGGAGCGTGTCCCCTACTCGGCTGCTGCTGGCCTCGTGCTCGCCTTCGGCCGTGGCTGCGGCAACGTGATGCTAAACGCCGTTCGCCCCGGCATGCTGTCTACCGATACGCTTCCCCCGTGGTCTTCTACGATGCTCTGTACGATGGCGAGGCCCAGGCCCGTGCCGCCCTGTTTGCCGTGCGTCGTGAATGACTCGAACAGGCGCTCGCGAATTTCCTCGGAGACGCCCGGGCCATCGTCCGCGAACGTCAGGACGAGACTCCCATCGTCCGATCGGTCGACTTCCAAACGGCACACTCCGCCGTCGTCGCCGATGGCCTCCGCCGCGTTCCGCGTGAGGTTGTGGAACACGCGTTGCATTTTTTCTTCGTCGAAGTGGGCCACGCCGCGGTCGTGCAAGTGGAGCTCGAGACGTATGCCCCGCTCCGCCAACTCAGGCTTGAGCTGATCCGCGAGATCTTCGAAGAAGGTGTGGAGGTACACGCGCCGAATCAGAACGCGACGCTCCCCCTTGGCGAAGGCTAGCGTCTCGCCCATCATCGTCTTGAGGAATTGCACCTGCCGACGGATCGAGGCGGCGGCCTCCCGACGCTTGTCCTCGTCTCCCTCTTGGACGAGGAGCTGCGTGTACCCGGAGATCACCGTCAGCGGGGTCTTCAGATCATGGAGCATGCTCGAAAGGAATCGGCCGAGGGTGCTCAGGCGCTCCTGACGCGCCCTTTGCGCCCGCGACTGGGCCTGCGCGATGGCCGTCGAGAGGTGGCCGGCGATGACCGTGGCCATTTTTAGATCGTCGTCGATGAACGGAGCGCGCCCGCCAGACTTGTTGAGGAGCTGCAAGGCCCCCGCGCCGTCGTCCCAACGCAGCGGAACACACAAGACTGACTTCGGATGGTAACCAACCTCGTCCGAGATGTGAGCCGAGTGCCGTGGATCCTCATCGACGCGGTTGACGATTTGGGGGCGGCCGTTCTCCGCGACCCAGCCCGAGATCCCCTGCCCCGCTTTGATCTTCATCTTCTTCACACGGTCGGGCTCGCCACCGACCGCGGCGCGAAATGTCAGGTCGCCCGTGTATTGGTCCGCCAGCAGAATCGACGCCGCCTCCGCATCGGTAGCGCGCATCGTGCGGGCAAGGACACCCGCCAAGAGGTCGTCGAGCTCCATGGCGCTGGCCGAAACCTGCGTAATTTCGAACAACACGTCGAGCTCGCGGATCTTCTTTTCGAGCTGGTCCTTGGTTTCGAGCAGCTCGATGTTTTTGCCGACCACCGAGAGAAACAGCTTCGAGTTCTCGATCGACACCGCCGCGTGGCTTGCGAGGGCGGTCAGAAGGGCCTCGTCGGCGACGGTGAAGTGCCCCTCGTGCTTGTTGAGGACCTGAACCACGCCGATGGTTCGGCCGTGCTGGTTCTTCATGGGGACGCACAGCGTCGATCGCGTCCTGTACCCAGTCGCGCGGTCCCATTCCGCATCGAAACGCACGTCTTGGTATGCGTCCTTGATGTTGAGCGGCTTGCCCGTGCTGGCGACCGCCCCGGCGAGCCCCTCGCCCGGCTTGAGCCGGATTTCGTGGACTTCTTCCCCCTGAATCACCTTGGACCAGAGCTCGTCGGTCTCTTCGTCCAGCAGGTACAAGGTCGAACGGTCGGCCTCCATGACGTCGGAGATCCGGTCGAGAATCATCTCCAGGAGCTCTCCGAGGTCGAGAGTGGACCCGAGCGCCGAGCTGATGTCCTGTAGCGCGCGGAGCTTGGCCCTCTCGCGATCTACGACACTTTGCAGTCGCAGCGCCTCCTGGCTGTCCCGGTCGCCGTCTGAAGCCATACTGAGGTCGATACTCCCCCGAAGCGGGGCCAAGAAGCAACGACCTTCAGAGCGGCTTTATTCCCCTTCGCGCAATTCGGCGCGATCCCCCATACGAACGGCCCTGGTGGCGCGTTCGAGGAGGATGGCTGTCGTACTTGGCTGTACGTTGACAGCCCGGCCGATGGCGACCACCTCCCAGGGGTAGTGCTCGGGCTCCTTCGGCAAGGGCACCGTCGTCTCGATTTCGCGGCCAATCTTGCCCTCTGCGCTCCGCCGCCACTCGTCGCCCTGCCGGACGATGTAGAAGCGATTACCGACGACGACCCCCTGCTCGGCGCCGACATCGACGAAGACGATCTGGTTCGTCGAGGGCAGCTTTCGAGGATAGAGGCTCGCGACCACCGTGGCGCGCAGCGAATGAGCGGCGGGCACCACGTCGACCCAGTAGAACTGGCGTTCGAGCGGCGCGATCCGGAAGCCACGCTCGATGCCCTCGAGGGTGTTGACGACTACCGCCCTACCCACCTGGCGCTTCGCGTCGTAGTCCAGGAGCTTCACCTCCCCGATGATGCGCACGAGTGTCCCCTTCTCCCACGGTTCGCGCTCGAGCTCCTGCATCTTTCGAAAGATCGTGTAGACGCGGCCGATCTCGGGCTCGACGTCTTCGTTGAAACGTACGTACACCATGTCGGTGTCGATCATCATCATGTGCTCTTCGTTGGCGCCGATGATGTAACCCGAGTCCGTGAGAGCATCGGAATTGAGGAAACCGTACTCCGCCTGGAAGACGGCGTGCGGCGTGGCGCTTCGGCGCTTCGCGTACGAGAAGCCGCGCGGCGCGGCCTCGATCACCTGATCATCTCCGGGACGCAACTGAAGCTGGGCGTCCGGGTAGATCCAATGTGGGTTGGTGATGTCGGGGTTGTACGACCAGACCCGCGGCCACTTGTAGGGGTCGCCGTAGTACGCCTGCGTGATATCCCAAAGGGTGTCGCCCTCTTTGACGGTATGCGTTTGAGGCATGTCCGAAGGGACCTCCACCTTGGCCTTCTCGGTCCCTGGGTCCTCACCGGCCTGTGCGATTGCCGTGCCCGCTATCAGCACGGCCACCATGCTCGTCCATCCCACCAACTTCATGATGCATCCTCTCGCAGCGCCAACCGCGCGGCCGCAGTCTCCGGGAACTGCTCCCTAACCTTGTCGAAGTAAGCCTGAGCGGCCACGGTATCCCCGCGCCTCAGATAGATTTGTCCAATGCGATACAGTGCGTCCGGGGCCTTGTTGGCCCATGGATGCAGCTTCTCGACGCGCTCGAAGTATCGAAGCGCGCGATCATATTCGTGCCGCAGGTAGTGGATTTCGCCGCACCAAAACAGGGCGTTGTCCGCGTACGGATGACTCGGATGGGCGGACGAGAACGCGTCGAGCTCCTCGAGCGCCTCCTCGAACCTCTGCTCCCGAATCAGGCTCAGGCCCCGGCGATACCCTTCGACGCTGACCTCGTCGCGTGGCGGGGTCTGCGCGGACTCTGGTGGCGCGAACGCCGGGAGGTCAGGAACCTCCGCGGTGATGGGCAAACGTTCATCGACGATCTCGCCATCGAGGCGGAGCACCGGCGACATGTCGAGCTTCGCGTGGCTAGCCTTGCTCCACGGCAGCTCGTCGCCCCCGGAGGTCTTCTGCCCCCGCTGGGCCACGAAAGTCTTCTCGCCCTCGAGCTCCTGTACCTCCGCTCGGGCCAGAGCGAGCTGGCCGCGGAGCGTTCGAAGTTCCTGCTCCTGCTCATCGTTTTGCAACCGCAGTGCCGTGAGCTCAGCATCCCGTGCAGCCTCGTCGGACGCACCGCGAGCCTGTGAATGCACTCCCACCGAGCTGCACCCGATCAGTGTCGACATACCTGCCACTACGAAGAGCGTCCTCACGGCATAACCCCGCATTTGGATCGTAGGTAACCGAGAGGACCCGCGTCAATAAAGACGCGCCCTACTGCCAGGCGCCAAGTGCTCGAAATCGCTGATATCGTTGGGCCACGAGCGCGTCACTGGACAGGCTCCCCAGCGTGGCGAGATGGTGCCGCAGGCGCACTCGCAGGGACTCGGCCGCTATTTCAGGCTTCCGGTGGGCTCCTCCCGCCGGCTCCGGGACCACCTCGTCGATGATCCCCAGGCGTTTCGCGTCGTTCGCCAACAGTCGAAGCTGCTCGGCCGCTTGCGCTGCGCGGGTTCCATCGCGCCAGAGAATCGAAGCGCATCCTTCGGGTGTGATCACGCTGTAGGTCGCGTACTCGAACATCAGCACCTGGTTCGCCACCCCGATGGCGAGCGCCCCCCCCGAGCCACCCTCGCCGATCACCGTGCATATGACCGGGACGCGCAACTTGCTCATCGTCTCGATCGCGCGGCCGATCGCCTCGGCCTGGCCCCGCTCCTCGGCTCCGAGCCCGGGATACGCGCCGGGGGTGTCGATGAACGTGAGCACCGGCCGCCCGGCTTGCTCTGCGAGCTTCATCACACGGATCGCCTTCCGATAGCCTTCGGGATGCGCCATGCCGAAGTTCCGGAGGGCTTTGTCTTTGGCGGTTCGACCTTTTTGGTGACCAATAATCGCAACGATTTCACCCTCGAAGCGTGCAAACCCAGAAATGATCGCCGGATCGTCTCGGAAGGTCCGGTCGCCGTGCAGCTCGACGAAGTCATCGAATAGGAGGGCGAGGTAGTCGCGAACGTATGGGCGGTCGGGGTGCCGGCTCAACTGGACCTTCTTCCAGACGTCGAGGTCGGCGATGAGCTTGCGCTGCAGATCCTCCGCTTGGATCGCGAGGGTCGCGATCTGCTTGTCGATGGCCTCGGCCTCTGGTGCGCCGGCGTCGGTGAGCTCTTTCAGGGCGGCGATTCGCTCCTCCAGCTCGACCAACGGGGCTTCAAAGTCCAGGTGGGCCATCTCGCCTGGTGCTTCGCATATCTGCGGAAGCCGGCAAGCTCAGACTGGACTACTTGCGAGTGGCGCGGCCGAGCAGCTCGAAGATCCGAATGGGCTGAGCCTTGCCCTTTACCTTCACCGCGGGCAGCTCCTCGATGTCAAAGCTGCCGTCCAGCTTATCGAGAGTCCCCTCGGTGAGCAGGGTCTGTCCAGGCTTGGCCAGCGAGCACAATCGCGCGCCGGTGTTCACTGGGTCTCCGATGACGGTGTATTCGAGCGCCTGACTGCTTCCGATGTAGCCCGCAACCACTTCTCCGGTGTTGATGCCTATTCCGATCTCGAATGGCGGCAGCTCGCGGGCCTCGTGTCGTTCGTTGAGGGACGCGAGCGCTTCCTGCATCTCGAGGGCCGCGCGCACCGCGCGCACGGGGTCGTCGGGATGTGAAACCGGCGATCCAAAGAGCACCATCATCTCGTCGCCGATGAACTTGTCGAGCGTGCCTTCATGGCGGAACACGATCTCGACCATCCGTTCGAAGTATTCGTTGAGCGCGTCTACCACGATTTGCGGCTCGCAGGATTCGCTGATGCTGGTGAAGCCACGAATGTCGGCGAACAGGATCGTCGTTTCTCGAAGCTCGCCGCCCTTCTCCACCTCGAGCTTTCCTGAAATCACTTGCTCGGCAATGTCTGGCGACAGCAATCGCCGAAAACGTTCGCGCGTCACCGCCTCCTGTTCGAGCTTCTTGGCATACAACGTGTTTTGAACCGCAACCGCGGCCTGGCTGGCGACAGTTTCGAAGAGGGCCAGGTCTTTGTCGGTGAACGCGTGTGTGGCGAGTCTCGAGTCGAGAATCATCACGCCCAACACCGTGTCGCTATGCAGCAAGGGAACGCACATCGTCGAGCGGATGCCTTGCATGATCACCGAGTGGGCGCTTTGAAAGCGCGAGTCTGCGGAGGCGTCATGGGACAGCACGGCTTCCTTCTCACGCACAACCGTATCGAGCACGGTCTTCGAGACGATGACCTCTTGCTCGGGGTCGACGCCCTCTCCCGTACGAACCGATACCGGCTCGAGAATGTTCTGGTCATTGTGCAAGAGCACAACACCCCGATCCGCGGGGACGAGTCGGAACGCCACCTCTAGGATCTTGTTGCAGAGGGACGTGATGCTCGTGCCAAGCTCGATGGCTTGAGTGACCTCGTAGCTCGCGCGGAGCTTCTCGTAGTCGCGGCGGAGCGAGGCGTCGTCTTGAATCAGCTCCTCGGCGAAGAAGGTTTTGTCGGCCAGGCTCGAAACCTTGGCGCGGATCAACGGGCCCGCGTCTGTGTCTCCGATCTTGAATCGGTTGGTGGCTTCGCGAGACTCGCCGCTCAGAAGTGCATCGAAAGACACCTTGCCCGGCCGTTCCTCGGGCTCGAAGACGATGCGCGTTGAACCGATGGTGATTTCGTCACCTGGCTCGAGCGGGCGATCCTGGCTGACCCTGTTCCCGTTGACGTAGGTGCCATTGAGGGAGCCTAGGTCTTTGAGGACGTAGCGGTCGTCGATCAGCTCGATGTGGCAGTGCTCTTTGGACACGACCCGGTCCAGCACCTGGTGCGTGTTCCGAGGATGCCGGCCAAGCGAATTATGGCGAAAGAGCTGACGCTCCTGCCGTCCGCTCGGCCCCATGATACTGATGCGAGCCATAACCCCACTACCAGGCTACCTGGGCCCTTCTCAGCCTGCAAAGATGGCGCTCCCCTTAGGCGGAGGAGTCTTTGGCCTTGGTCTCGACGATGAACTCCTCTACGGCGCCCCTGACCGGGCGGGAGAAGTAGACCTTCTTGTCGGCGATCTCGCGCAGGGCGGTCACGATCGGGCGGTTTCGGCTGTAAACCAGCGCCGGCGCGCCCTTGATGATCTGGCGGGTCCGCCGGGCGGCCAAGATGACCAGCGCAAAGCGGTTTTCCTCGTGTTGCAAGCAGTCTTCGACGGTAACTCGTGCCATAGGCGCCGGAGGCTAGCAGGGTTCGCCGTGCCAGCAAATCTATCTCCTGCCTGTGTCTGAAAAAGCCTCACCGCCAGGCTTGACTCCCCCCATTTCAGGATTAGGTTGGCCGCCGATCAGCACTCTCACTCATAGAGTGCCAACAAGCTGCCGGGTAGCATACCTACCCGCAAACGGAGGGATAAATGGCCATTCGTCCATTGCATGACCGCATTTTGGTCAAGCGAGTGAAGGAAGAAGAGACAACTAAAGGCGGGATCATCATTCCGGATACCGCCAAGGAAAAGCCGATCGAGGCCAACGTGGTCGCGGTGGGAACCGGGCGCATCCTCGATAGCGGGGAGATCCGGGAGCTTGCTGTGAAGAAGGGCGACCTCGTCCTCTTCGGCAAGTACGGCGGCACGGAGGTCAAGATCGACGGTGAAGACCACCTGATCCTCCGCGAAGACGACATCCTCGGAATCATCGAATAGGAGACTGACAAACATGGCTGCGAAAGAGATCATTTACGATACCGCTGCTCGCGACCGCATTCTCGCCGGCGTCAACGCTCTGGCAAATGCGGTGAAAGTCACGCTCGGTCCCAAGGGCCGCAACGTCGTGATCGAGAAGAGCTTCGGCGCACCGACCGTCACCAAAGACGGCGTCACGGTCGCCAAGGAAATCGAGCTTGCCGACAGGTTCGAGAACATGGGCGCCCAGATGGTGCGAGAGGTGGCTTCGAAGACCTCGGACATCGCGGGCGACGGCACCACGACCGCCACTGTGCTTGCGCAGGCGATCATCCGTGAAGGCACCAAGATGGTTGCCGCGGGTCACAACCCGATGGAGCTCAAGCGAGGCATCGATGCGGGGTCGCGCACCGTCGTC
>QMMB01000051.1 GCA_003647035.1 Deltaproteobacteria bacterium
AATCGCTTGCGTCACGAGCGTCTTGAGGTCCTTCGCCGCCCCCCGAACCACCTGAAGAAGGCCGGAAACCAGCCCCACGTGATCCTGAGGCACCCCCTCGAGGTACGAGGCCGGCGGGGACGGTGGCGCTGGCACGGACACTGGCGCTGACACTGGCACTGGCACTGCCACTGGCACTGCCACTGGCACTGCCACTGGCGCTGACAATGGCACCCCTTCCGCTGCGCGCTTTGCTCGCGGCTTTGCTGGCTTGGTTGGCCTGCTCGACTTCTTGGGAGCCTTGGTCGTCCGCTTCTTGGCGGGGGCCTTGCTCGCGCGCTTCTTGGCGGGGGCCGTACTCACACGCTTGCTCGGCGGAGCCTTGCTTGCTCGCTTTTTGGTCGCCTTCCTTTTAGGCCGAGTTTTCTTCGCGGGCGTTCGCTTGTTCGCCATGGCGCCTCCCAGGTCGGGCACCTTATCCGAAACGTCGCCAAGGGCAAGCTCGTGCGACGCGCCTAGTGCTCGACCAGGTAGACGAACTCGAGTCGTTCGGGGTGAACGGGGGGCTTGGTCGCCGCAGGAATCAAGCCGACCTCTTGATAGCCCACCGCCTCCAGCACACCCACCATGAGCGTATCGCGCGTGGGCACCCTCGCGAACACGTACTGCAGGGGGGTGCGAACCGCATGCCGGATTACGTGAGTTGCCAACACGTGCCCGAGCCCCGCGGCTTGTCGACCCAAGCAAGTCGTAGCCTCGGCGGTCAGTTGGCGATCCGCGGGATCGGTGCTGGTGGCGGAGAGCAGTTCCCATCCCACCATCGGGCCGTGCCCGGCCTCTGCGACCCAGAACTGGAACACCTCGTCTTGCGACCGGAGCGCTCGGGCGAAGTACTGGGCCAGCCGAATCTCGCTCGGGAGCTTGCCGTCCCAATACTCGGCATGAGTCTCGCAGACCCGCAGCACTCCACCGAGGTCGGAAACGCCCGCCTGACGGATCAAAAGGCGACTGGCCGAGGGTATCGTGGACGTACGAAGCACCGGACCGTCGGGTATATCCTGAGGCCACCGTGTTGGACAATCCCCTCAATCGGGACCCGTAAAAATGGACAACGTCCTTGGTGCTACTCGACCGAGGGGCAGGTGATGGCGTTGGACATCGCCGCGTTGTTGTCCTCGTTACACTCGTTGTAGCGCTGTCCACCCATCCCATCGGCGTCGACGGTCGCGGAAACTTGAATCCCCGCAGGGTGCGGACCCGAGGAAACCGCGAACACCGCTTCCAATTGCTCCGATTGCCCCGGAAGCAACCAACCGGTGGTCGCTACCGTGCCGAGGTCGAAGATCCGGGCATCGTCGGTCGTGACGACCACGTGGGTTAGGATGCCCGGCGGGACGCTCAGCGAGCCGTCATTTCCGACGACCATGGCGACCCTGAACTGACCCTCCTCGCAGCCGAGTCTGAAGATTTCACGCACGACGAAGTCCGGCGCGTCGAACAGCCCGCCTGGTTGAACGTTCTGTCGAAAGCTGTTGAGCCCCGAGTGTGTCCAGTTGGGCTCCGGCACGCGTGGAATCTGACCGTCCTCCGTCACGTTGGTCACGCTGTAGGTGTGCTGATTCCAAATGCGCCGCGTGCGCACCCAGTGGTTGTTGGAGTCCTCCCAGATCTCGATACCACCGCGGTTCGAGCTGGTAGTAGCTTCGGGGACCACCATCTCGGACTTGCCGTCGTTGTCGACATCGACCACGATCGGCATCTCGAGCCTTGTGCTGCTGCTGTGGGTCGCGTCCTCGTAGAGGACCGTGCCGTTGGAGCCGTTGAAAATCCGGAAGCTCGTCTCGTCCGCGTAGACCACCTCGGCCGACCCATCCCCATCGAAATCGAACACGCTCGATCCAGTCGCACGGCTCGAGCAATCTTCATTTTCGACGATCCACCGCACCCACTCGCGCTCGCATTCCGCGGGCAACGGGTCTCCCGTACACTGGAAGTCGAACACCACGTAAGCCGTCGAGCTTGCGATGCCCACTTCTGCGAATCCGTCGCCATCGAAGTCCGCGACGGTTGGCGGTCCGCCCTCGTTGGCGCCCGCGGTGTGAACCACGACCTGATTCCCTTCGCTCGTGACAGCGTTGCCCAGCGCATCGTAAGCCAGCAGCTCCAACGGCCCTCCACAGAGGATTCGCTCCGGCGGCAACAGATCCCCATCTCGATCGTACAGCGGAACAGACGGGGCATACGCAGCCGGCGAGTAACTCGGTTCCGCGACGTTCGCGGGGGCACCGGGGATCCGAATCGGCAACGGAATCCCCGCGACCGGCGAGCCATCATGGTTGAGAATGAACAACTCACCCAGTCGAACGATCACTACTTCGCCATCGTCGTCGCCGTCGAAGTTGCCGACCGCGGTGTACCCGTCGCAGTCGAGCGAGCCCCCGCAGCTGGAATTGGTGGTCGTGTACTCGTACGTCCAACGCTCGCTGCCGTCGTAGTTGTAGACCGTGTTTCCAGCGATCACCTCCTGCAGACCGTCGCGGTCGAGATCCGCCACCGTCGACACGGGACCCAAGAACGCGTTGTTACCGATTCCAAGGTTCGCACCCGACGTCGCCGCTTCCAGATCCCGCCCGTCCCACGCGAGCGCCCCGACGGGCAGATCGACGTCCCCCGGACCACGACCCGTGAGACCGTCGAGCACGACGTTCCCAATGATGACCTCCGGTCGGCCGTCGCCGTTCAAATCAGCGATCGACGGCTGCGCGCCACCACGGGTTTGCTGATTGCCAGGGAGGCTTTCGTTCTGCCACAAGACCTCCCAGGCGGAGCCGTCATCGGCAATCCGCCGCCAAGCGATGGTGCCCCCGTTCTTGAAGGTCGCTACGATCTCTGGCACACGCTCACTCGCCGTGTCGTCGGGGTGAAGGTTGCCGAGCGCAATACCGGTCGAGTTCCCGATCCAATCCTCTGATGTCAGCCCCTTGAGCGTGGCATGGGTGGTCATGGTCCCATCGGCATTGCAGCCACCCGAGACGATCCGCACGACACCGCGTCCGGTGCAACAGCCGTCCTCTTCGTAGTCGAAGCTCACGAACACGATGTCCGGGGTGTCGAGCATGTCAGTTACGCCGTCGCCGTTGTCGTCGGTGAGATTGGCGACCGAGGGCGTCATCACGACCTGACCCATACCCGTGATTTCGATCTCTTCAGCAGTCGCACCCGTCGGTGCCTCGGGAGGCGTCCACCGACATCCGATCGTCGGCTCGAACTCGCCTACGGGAGGCCTGAACTCGCAGACATCGGCCGGGTCGCGCGGGATGCACACGCCGAGGCTCGGCTCACAGAGCTCGTCGATCTCGCAATCCTCGTCGAGCATGCATTCGTCGAGGACCGAGATCGGAACGCAAGAGCCGTCGGCGGAGCACTCCTCTGCAACGGGACAGTCGCAGGGAACGTCGACGCCGCCGTCCGTAGTGGAGGTCCCCCCGCTTCCTGCCGCGCCCACGCGCGGAGGACTGGCCGGGGGCGCTTCCCCGCAACCAGCCAAGACAACCGAAACCAGTACCAGCCAGCACGATGACCGCATGGTTTGAAATATAAGTGTAATATTACAGTAATGCCAGGTCTGCGGAGCTGCTTGCGTTTGGCCCGGGTGTCAGTAGAACATGTTTCACTCAGAGCCCTCTGGGCCTCGCAGCAACAGGAGCGAATGGATGGCCATCGTCGAACCACTTTCCCCAACCTCCGAGGGGCGCCGCCGGCTCGGGATCCGCAGCCCGGCGACCCGTGAGCCGGTCGGCGAGATCGTCGTCAACAGCCAGGCCGATGTGGAGCTCGCGATCGCCAAGGCCAGAGACGCACAGGTGGAGTGGGCCCGTGTGCCGGTCGCGGAGCGCGCCCGCATCGTACGCGGCGCGATCGACGTGCTCGTCGAAAAGCGCGACGAGGTGGTGAAGACGCTCATCGACGAGACGGGCAAGACGCACCTCGAGGCGCTGATCATGGAGGTCCTTCCAGGCTGCGACTACATCAACTTTTGGTGTGGCCGGGCGGTGAAGGAGCTCTCCGACGAGAAGCGAAAGCTCCATGGTTACCTACGGCCGTACAAGAAGCTGATGATGCACTACCGTCCACTCGGCGTGGTCGGCATCATCACGCCGTGGAACGGTCCATTCTCTTTGGCAATCAACCCCACCGTGCAAGCGATCCTTGCCGGCAACGCTGTCATCTTGAAGCCATCGGAGGTTTCGCCCTACTCGAGTGATTGGGCGACTCGTCTGCTGAGGGAAGCCGGCGTACCCGAAGGCGTCGTGCAGACGTTGCAGGGCGACGGCGAAACCGGCGCGGCGCTCGTCAACGGAGGCGTGCAAAAGATCTCGTTCACGGGGAGCGTGCGAACCGGCAAGAAGATCGCAGCGGCATGCGCTGAACAGCTCATTCCGTGCACCCTGGAGCTGGGCGGAAAAGACGCGATGATCGTCTGCGAGGACGCCGACGTCGAGCGCGCAGCGGGCGGCGCGGTCTTCAACTCGATGCTGAATTCGGGCCACGTTTGCATGGGCGTGGAGCGTGTGTACGTGGTCGAAAGCATCGCCGACGAGTTCGAGGAACGCGTAAAGGCCATCGTCAGCGAGCTACGATACGGCACGGGCGAGGATATCGATGTCGGCTCGGTGTTTTGGGACCGGCAAATGCCGATCATCGAGCGCCACATCGAGGACGCGAGGGCAAAAGGCGCGGAGATCGTCGTCGGCGGAGAAGCCGACACGACCGACGGCCTTTTCTACAAACCCACGTTCGTTCGCAAAGTCGATCATACGATGGAGCTCATGCGAGAAGAGACGTTCGGCCCGATCGTGTCAGTGATGCGCGTCGCCAACGAAGAAGAAGCAATTCGTCTCGCCAACGACTCACCGTACGGCCTGAGCGGCAGCGTCTGGACGAAAAACATAGAGAAGGGCATCGAGATCGCGAAGCGCCTCGAAACCGGCTCGGTCGTGATCAACGACGCATCGATGGTATACGGAGCACCCGAGGCGCCATTCGGCGGCATGAAACAAAGCGGCGTCGGACAGGTCAACGGCCTTGGTGGCCTTCGCGGATACACCCATCAGCAACCGATTCTCATCGACCGATGGGGCGTGAAGAAAGAACGTGTGTGGTACCCACATACCCCCAAATCCGTTGAGGAAATCGACGGCATGATTCGCTTCATTTACGGGAGCGCACTCAAGAAGCTTGGCTTCTTTTCGTAGCCTCCATCTTCGCCTATAGTCGCGCCCGATGACCCGTACCCGTGACTCGGTCATGCCGTTGGTTCGCAACGGTGTGGACAAGGCTGCGAATCGCCTGTCGCGCGTGGGGTACGGCGTGCTGCCGTGGCTCATTGAGAGCTGGCGCCGCGTCCACGTCGAACACAACATCCCGTACCGAAATACCCGCAAGCGCGCCCACCTGCTCGACATCTACCGGCCGCGTGACGCTGTGGGTCGCCTGCCGTCGATCGTCTACATCCATGGTGGGGCGTTCTCGATGATGTCGAAGGACACCCATCGAATCATGGCCTACGTCCTAGCGGCGCAGGGGTACCAGGTGTTCAACATCAACTACCGCCTCGGCCCCGTGCACTGCTACCCAAAGCCACTCAAGGATGCGATAGCCGCCCTCGAATGGGTCGTCGACAACGGCGCCAAGTACGGCGCCGATACCGATCGCTTGGCCCTCATCGGAGAGTCCGCTGGCGCCAATCTCACGGCCGCTCTGGCCTACTGTGCGACGCATCCGAGGCCCGAGCCGTTCACCCAGAGCATCTTCGAACGCGACATCTCCATCGCTTGCGTTGCACCCTTGTACGGTCTCCTGGACGTCCACGACGTCCAGCGCTTCTGGCGCGACCCAGACAAGAGCCGACGCATGGCCGGCTGGATTAAAGGCGAGATCCGGGGGACGGCGTATTCGTATCTGGGTCGGCGCCTGCACCGGGCCCTTCAATTCCCACTCGCCAGTCCGCTTCGTCTCTTCGAGACGCCAGCCGTACCGGGGAGCCGTACCCTTCCCCCCTTCTTCACCACGGTCGGGACCGCCGACCCCCTGTTGGGCGATACGATCCGCCTCAGCGAGGCGCTCCAACAGCGCGACACGGAATGCGAGTTGCACGTCTTTCGAGGCGAGATCCACGCGTTCAACGTATTGCTCTGGCGTGCGGCCGCGCGCGAACAGTGGGGGGCGCTTTTTGATTTCCTGGAGAAGCACATGCACGGCGCCATTGCGGAAGCGCCCGCGCAAGCGCCGCACTATGTCTCACTGGCGGAAACGTTCGCAGAGTAGTCCCGCGTTTCCACCACGTCCGCATACGGAAGCGGCTCGATCGCTCTGCCGCGATGCCGAGCCCACGCGCGTGTGAACACGGCGCCCATCAGGAAGATCTGCGTGGTGTAGTAGATCCACAAGAGCAGGACGATCAACGAGCCGGCGGCTCCGTAGATTGAAGCCGGGCTGGCATAGCCGAGGTAGAGACCGATCAAGAACGAGCCCCCGAGGACAAACAGGCAGGTGACGGCAGCCCCGACCCAAACGTCTCTCCACGCGATGGTGGCGTCCGGAAGCCAACGGTAAACCAGCGCGATCAGGGGCGCCAAGACCGCGAATGCGCTCCCAAATTGGGCCAGTGTCAACATGTAGCCACTATCCCCGAAGAGGTTGGCCGCCGCCGCCGCGCCCGAGTGAAGCAATACCAAGGCAACCAACGAGCTACCGAAGATGAGCACCATCGCAAATGCAAGTAGCCTCCGCTTCGCGAGCTGAAGGTTCTCGGACCGACTCGCATGAACGAGGAGCTTGGGCCGAATCCCCCACATCTGGTTGAGCGCCCGCCGCAGCATGGAGAACAGGCGCGCGGAGATATACAGCATGAAGAGCGCGCTGATGACCGGTGCTGTCCAGCTCATCGCCTGGTTCCCCAATTGAACAATCGTCTCGACCAGAAACGTCGCCATGTCGGGACCGAGAAACACCCCGACCTGCCCGACGAGCTCCTGACGGGCCTCGACTTCGGGCATGACGAGAGAAGCGATCAGCAACGCGACCACCCCGAGTGGCGCGATCGCGAGAGACGCATAAAAGGCGATCGCCCCGGAGAGCAATCGCCCATCATGCGATATGAAGTACCGCCAAGTCTCGATGAGAAGCGAGACCATGTGGTTCAGTAGCGGTAGTAGTTCGGCTTGAACGGCCCCTCGACGGGAATGCCGAGATACTCGGCCTGGGCCGGCGTCAACTTGCTGAGGTGGACGCCGAGCTGGCCGAGGTGGAGTTGCGCGACCTTTTCGTCGAGCTCCTTCGACAGCACGTAGACCTTGCCCACTTCGTAGCGATCGCGCTCCATCCAAAGGGAGAGCTGAGCGAGCACCTGGTTGCTGAACGAGTTGCTCATCACGAAGCTCGGATGGCCGGTCGCACAACCGAGGTTCACCAGGCGTCCGCGGGCGAGCACGATGATGCGCTTGCCGTCGGGGAAGATGAAGTGGTCGACCTGGGGCGTGATCTCCTCTTCGGTGACGCCGTTGGCCGAGTCAGTGAGCCACGCCATCTGAATCTCGGAATCGAAGTGCCCGATGTTGCAGAGGATGGCTTCGTTCTTCATCTGTTTCATGTGCTCGCCGGTGACGACGTCACAGCAACCGGTCGCCGTGACGAAGATGTCGGCGATCGGAGCTGCTTCTTCCATCGTGACGACCTGGTAACCCTCCATCGAGGCCTGCAAAGCACAAATCGGATCGATCTCGGTCACGAGAACGCGAGCGCCCGCGCGAGCCAGCGCCTGCACGCAGCCCTTACCCACATCTCCGTAGCCGGCCACGACGACCACCTTGCCGGCAATCATCACGTCGGTCGCGCGCTTGATGCCGTCGACAAGCGATTCGCGGCAACCGTAGAGGTTGTCGAACTTCGACTTGGTTACCGAATCGTTCACGTTGATGGCGGGGCACTTGAGCGAGCCGTCGCGCTCCATCTCGTAGAGGCGATGAACGCCAGTGGTCGTCTCCTCGGACAAGCCGAGGATGCGATCGGACCCATCGAACATCTCAGGGTACTTTTGATGCACGATCGCGGTGAGGTCGCCACCGTCGTCGAGCAACAGGTTAGGGGCCTTGCCGTCGCCGAACGCCCGAAGCTGTTGGTGGATGCACCAGTCGTACTCCTCATCGCTTTCCCCCTTCCAGGCGTACACGGGGACGCCCGTTGCGGCGATGGCGGCAGCAGCATGGTCCTGCGTCGAGAATATGTTGCAGCTCGTCCAGGTGACCTCCGCGCCCAGCTCGGTGAGAGTCTCGATGAGCACGGCCGTTTGGATGGTCATGTGAAGGCAACCCGCGACTCGCGCGCCGGCAAGCGGCTTCTGGGCGCCATACTCTCGGCGCAGCGCCATCAGACCCGGCATTTCGTGCTCGGCGATCGCGATCTCCTTTCGACCCCAGTCGGCCAATGAAAGGTCGGCAACCTTGTACTTCGGATCTGGATTTGGGCTCATGATGGTCTTGTCTCCTCTTTCGTCCCGCGACGCGCTGCGGGAATTACAAGAACTTCAGGGTTGATCAACCCGGCTGACTTGGCCAAAGCAATCACGCGTTTTTCTCCCGCAAAGCGCGCTGATAATAGCCCTCGGCAAACGCTCCACCGCGCTCGCGGGCTGCTTCGAGTAGGGGGATCGCGTCGGCGGGCCTACCGAGCTCGACGAGGACGGCCCCTTCGGGAGCGGGATCCGGAGCCCGATCGCCGGACATCGACGTCAGCGCCTGGTAGGCCTCGGTCGGCTCCCCGTTGATGAGCCTGCCCCAGGCCAAGAGGTGGAACGCCTCGTCGAGCTCCGAGGTCGCGTCGGCCTTTGTGACGAGGGTCGACGCGGCGCGGATCAGGGCCTGACCATCGCCTCGCTCGAGAGCTTCAAACGCCTGTTGGACGAGGCTCTGAGGCGGGGTGTCGTCCGAAGGCCCGGAAGCGGCATGCTGCCGCTCAGCCCGAAAGGCCTGGTACGTACTAAACGCGAGTAAGAACAGAAGAATGGTCGCGGGGTACTGCTTCAGCGTCACGGTCACCGCAAACAGCACCCCGATGACAGCGAAAGAGACGTAGCACGCCAACAGCCGTCCCCGCGACGGCGCGACGAGCTCCATCAACGACGCCACGATGTTGCCGCCGTCGAGCGGCAAAACTGGAAGAAGATTCAAGAGGCCCCAACCAAGATTGATGAAGATCAAGGAGTGAAACGCGTACCTGGCAAGCGATGGATCGGGCACACGCAACACATCCATCAACACCAACGACAGCGACCCGATGAAGATACCGACGGCAGGACCGGCCGCGCTCACGACCAGACTCCGCCCGGGGCTCATGGGCTCGCGTTGCTCCCACCAGGTCAGGCCACCAAGCGCGATGAGCTCGATGCGCGGCTCCCTACCGAATGCGCGCCCGACCAGGGCGTGACCGAGCTCGTGCCTCAGGATGCCTTGGAACACCACCGCGACCCAGATCACCAGCCCGGCCCAGCCCTCCTCACTGTTCAGCGTCCAAAGCCACAGGGCCATCAGCCAAAACCACAGATGAATGCGGACAGGAATGCGAAACAGGCTGAACTCGATGCTCATTAGGTAGACTATGGGTCTCCGCCAGCTTGGCGACCAGTGGGGCCGTCAGCGGCGCTGTGATTCTTCGGCAATTCGCTTCTTAGTCGCAGCCCACCCGCAGATCTCGCATTGGCTCAGATCGTGACCGCGAGCCGGGCAGTGCTCGCGCCCGAAGTAGATGATCTGCAGGTGGCGAGCAATCCAAGTTTCCTCGGGAAACACCCCCTTGAGATCCGCCTCCGTCTTGACGACGTTCTTGCCGCTCGATAGCCCCCAACGTGCGGCGAGGCGATGGATGTGTGTATCCACGGGAAAGGCTGGGCGTCCAAAGGCTTGGCAAATCACGACCGACGCCGTCTTGTGGCCGACACCCGGAAGCGCCTCGAGCGCGTCCATGTCGTTGGGCACCTCCCCGCCATGTCTTTCAATCAGCAGCTCGGCCATGGCCTTGAGGTTCTTGGCCTTCGTCGGAGCGAGGCCGACCGTACGGATGAAACCGAGAATCCGATCGACCGGGAGCGCAGCCATCGACTTCGGATTGGAAGCTTCCACAAACAACGCTGGGGTGACTTCGTTGACCTTCTTGTCGGTGGTCTGGGCGCTCAGCATCACCGACACGAGGAGCGTATACGGATCTTGATGGTCGAGTGGAATCGGCGGCTCCGGGTAGAGCTGATCGAGGATCTGGCCGATGCGGTCGGCTTTGTCCCGGCGATTCATAGGCTGTGGGCTACAGCTCTTGCGCGTTGGCGTTGATCGTGTACTTGAAGCCGATGCTTGCTTCGCCGAGGATGTGCCCCTCCATGGCGGAGAGCACATCGGGCCCGGTGAACTTGCCTTCTACCGGCACTCGGTCGATGTCGAGCGCGTACGCGACGAAGTCGTACCGGTGGACGATGGCGTCATTGAACGGAGGGCACGGTCCGTCGTAGCCATAATAGTCGCCAGCCATGTCGGGGTCCCCAGCGAACCATCCCGTGTAGTCGTTGACGCCAGAGCGAGTGCCCAGGGGACCTGCCGGGCCGTCCTTGCCATGCGGCGTCGCTCCATCGCTGAACGCGGCCTCCGCGATGCTAGCGTCGGGCGCAACATCGACGAGAATCCAATGCGCAAAATCGGCACGGGGCAGATCGGCCGGCACCAGTCGCCCTTCCTGATTGACGTCGTCAGGTTTGGTGGGCGCGCTCCTGTCGTAGCAGAGGATCGCGATCGACTTGGTCCCTTCGGGAAGATCTGACCAGGCCAAGTGCGGGTTCTTGTTCTCGGTGAGGTCGATCTGGCCATCGGCGCTTCTCTTACCGAGCGCATACCGAGTCGGGATGTAGTCGCCGTCGTTGAAACTGTCGCTGTGGAGCTTCATGAGGGAGGAGATCAGCACCGACCACCTCCCCTGTCAATCTCACGGGCTAGTTGCAGCGGGGGTCGTGAGTTACCATCGGCTCGTTGGCTAGCAGACCCAAATTCACGATCGGCCAGATGGTTCACCACAGGCTCTTCGACTATCGAGGGGTCGTGGTGGATATCGATCCCGCGTTCTCACTAAGCGAGGAGTGGTACGACCAGGTGGCAAAGAGCAGGCCGCCCAAGGACGCGCCGTGGTACCGGATTCTGGTTGGGGGCGCGCCGCATGAAACATACGTGGCAGATCGGAACCTCGAAGAAGACCACTCGGGCACTCCGATCGCGCATCCGCTCCT